>JAFAHQ010000006.1 GCA_019237135.1 Alphaproteobacteria bacterium | reverse complement strand
GGCCGCTCTCAGGGAGACTTCTGAGGGAGACCGGCAAACCTCTGAGGGAAGGAGCAGGGAGACGGAAACCGGACATGGATGCATCGCCGAGTTAGCATGATCGCACTGAGAAAACATCATAACATTATTTTATCGAATTAGCAATATTCCCTAGGCCCGGCTGGCTCGACCGCTCGACACTGCCGGTGTGAGCCACTTCACATTCGGCCTTGCCGATAGAGGATACCTCTATACGCTGCGGGCGCGTCAGGTCGCCAATCGTTCGTCCGGGAGCAACGCGGGAGGCACCACATGATCCGAGCCATCAAACCGGTCGCGGCCGCGACGGCAGTGGCATTGATGCTTACCGGAGGGGCGGCTACGGCTCAAAAGGCTGGCGGCGTCCTCAAGGGCATCTGTGGGACAGCCCGCCGAACCTGTCGGTGCTCGACGGGGTCAACCCGTTGGCCGCGCGGACGATCATGCCGGTATTCAACAACCTGGTCATGTTCGACCAGCATGCGAAACAGAGCCGGCTCGATACGATCGTCCCCGATCTGGCGGCCAGCTGGACCTGGAACGAGGACGGCACTGAGGTCACCTTTCGCCTGCGCCACAGCGTTAAATGGCACGACGGCCAACCGTTTACTGCGAATGACGTCAAGTGCACCTGGGATCTGATCCTCGATAAGGGTCCCGAGAAGCTCCGCATCAACGCGTTTAAATCTTCGTACAGCAACCTCGAGCAGGTCACGACAAACGGCGATGACGAGGTCACCTTCCTGCTGAAGCGGCCGCAGCCGGCCTTTGTGACGCTGATCGCCGACGGCTGGTCGCCGATCTACCCGTGCCACGTGCCGGAGGCGCAGATGCGCCAGCGTCCGATCGGCACCGGGCCATTCAACGGAGGGCGACACGGCGCGCCGCAAGCAGATATTGTGGGCGATCGAGCGCAAGCTGGCTGAAGATGTCGCCCGACCCATCATTGGGTATGGCCGTTTCGCGACTTGCTGCCAGCCCTACGTCAATGGTCCGACGATGATGGTCGACAGCATCTTCAACAGCAATCGCCGCGAAGACTGGTGGCTCGACAAGTGATCCCCGCGGGCCGAGAAAAATGCCCCTGCGGCGTCCGAATAGGCGCGCGACCCCCTGGGACCGATAGGCGCAAGCCGCCGATACCGGGCTCAGAATGGGATTTCGTCCGCCAGTCCCCGGTCGCGCAGCACCTCGTCAGGCAAGAACTCTTCCCATGCGGCTCCGTCCTCGACCAGGTCGAGATCGTCAGCCGGCAGGATAAAAGAAAAGCCGCCTTCGCCGAGCCGGTTCCGCAGCTGCTTTAGCTGGCTGCGGGTCTTGCCCGGAGGGTCGTCCTGGCTCGCGATATAGCACGGCCTCCCGTTCAAACCGAAGCGGAAGACGGTATCGCAGGCGTCGGGGCTGACATCGCCAAACAGCGCCTCGACAGCGGCAAACTCCCGGGGCGGCATGAACCCGAGCGGCTCGGCGTATTTCGTCGCCTCGCGCAGAAGTTTCCGCGCATAGCTCGGATCGACAGACACCCATGGCAGCGCGCCGCCCATCTGGTCGAGAACGTAGTCGAACTCCTGCGAGCTCATACAGTCGAGCACGGCGCCTCTGACACCCCGGCAATAGATGTCGAGCATAAAGGTGGCCATCGCCACCTCTCTGATCCCGGTTTTGCGCGCCAGCACGACCAACCCCAGCCCGTGCTCGAAGAGTCCTTCGACCATCACGCACGAATGTATCGGTCCTCGGGCCCATCGCCGGGACCTTTCTGCCAACGCTGCGACGTAGCCGGTCGGCCCCCGCCTCGTCGCGGCACGCCGTTTGCCGCGAACCGCCTTCGCGGCGCGCCGTTGTGCGATCCTCGATGTCATGCCCACCCCCGCTACCCGTGAAGGAAAGACAATATCTGGCCCAAGTGACCTGATCCACCGCTATATCATGAGTGACAATTCGTCTACGGTCTCGGTCGCTTCCGATCGGCCGAAGCCGCAGTCGCGGCGCGGCCGCCTGCCCTGACGCCGCGAATCGGCACCCTGCCGTGGCCGTGCGGTTGGCTTCCTCGAAACTATGACGGGCTCGGCGGCGATCAGGGCCGGTGGTTCTGGTGAAGCCGCGTTCGGCGGCGACGCGCTTGTTCATTCGCGCGGTTCGGCCTGTCCTTCATCCGAAGCCACGCCTTGCCGGGTCCTCGACCGCGGCGCGTTCATGCGGTCCGATAGCTGCGCTGGTCGGCGCCGCACTAACGCGAGCCTGCCGCGACGATGTCGTCGATCCACGCTTTGTCGTCGGTGATCGTCGCGAGCTGCGCGCGCAGCTCGGCCTCGGGCATTGCGCAGGAGCGGATCACCCGCAGGTCTTCCTCGTCACCCTCGAGATCACACACGATTTCCAGCCGGATCCCATTGGGATCGAAGAAATAAAACGAATGGATAGCGGGCGGGATGGTCAGCAGCGGGCCGGCAACAATAGTGACATCGTTAGCCTTTAGCCGTTCCTGCATTTCGCGATAGCGGCGGGGACCGCAGACGAAGGAGACATGCTGCATCGCGCCGAGCGTATCTCGGTCCGCCTTTGCAACGCCCTTCGGATACTCGAAAAACGCCAGCAGGCTGTCGCCGCCCATGTCGAGGAAGTAGTGGGGAATGTTCTTGTAGGGCGGTGTTCCGATCCCATGCGCCGGCGGCGCGTTGGGCGGGGGCGAGGGCGTGCGCAGACCATGAACGAGGGGCATGCCAAGGATGCGCACGTAAAAGTCGAGCGTCATCCGCATGTCCGACGTGTTGAGGGCGAGATGATGAATGCCGCGAAGCAGCGGCTTGACCCGCGCAGCCGAAGTCTCGGCCGGCACCTCGATCATGGTATCGTCCATGCGGTTCCTCCTGTGGCCAGCCTACGAGGCCTGATTCGTACCCTAGTCCGAGGAGGGGCCGCGGCCAAACGGATAACGCTGGTTGGAAGCCGAGGGCGCTACACCTTGTGATTAAGAACCGACGCAGCGGCAACAGCTCGAGATCGACCAATGGCATGGCGCGTCGGCATCGATTCCGGTGGCACATTCACCGACATCTGCTTGTTCAAGGAGCAGAGCGGCCGGGTCGCGGTTTGGAAGGTCTCCTCGACCCCCTCTGATCCCTCAGTCTGACGCCGCGCCTCCGCGGCCACATTCCCCGACTACTCCGCAGCGATGCGGAGAGCCTCGTTGGCGGTCGCGAAATATCGGCGGCCGGCGGCGCGCTGGTTCTCGTAGATCGAGCCCTGATACTCGGCCGGCGGTAGCGGCATCCGTACCGGCAGCGGCACCAGCCGCGGTACCAGGCTCGGCTCGCCGACAATCAGCTGCTCGTTGAATTTCTCGATGCCTTCCTTGAGCCCGAGCAGAGGCCACGCATCGGCGGCGCGATACTGGAACAGCAGGAAGCGGCGAGGCCGCCCTGAGAAATTGGTCGCCGAGCCGTGTACCGCGCGGACGTGGTGGATCGTGATGGAGCCGGCCTTGCCGAGGCACGGCACGGCGCGAGACAGGTCGATGTCGCAATTTTCCGGGTCCATCGCGCCGCAGAACCGTCCGTCCGGGCCATGATGGTCGTGGATCGGCCCCTTCTGACTACCCGGCACGACCATCATCGGACCGTTCTCCATGTCGACATCGTCGATCATGATGCCGACCGCGGCGAGATCCTCGTTGGTATGCGGATAGAACGCCCAATCCCGGTGCCATTCGATCGGCGCGCCATAGCCGGCCGACTTCATGTTGAGTTTGCCGGTGTCGAAACGCAGGCTGCCCCACAGATCGGTCAGCAGTTCAACGATCTTGGGGTGACGGCTGGCGCTCATATAGACCGCGTGGATCGCATGTGGCGCCTTCAGCCGGCGCACCCGCGGCTCCTCCGCCGAGTGCGTGTCCTCGAGGTCATAAATCGAGTCGTTGGCGGTCACCGTCGCCGACGCGGAAACGAACTCATCGGTCACCCGACGCAGCTCCGCGATATCCTCAGCCGAGAAGACCTCGGGGACGACGATGAAGCCGTCCCGATCATAGGCGGCGCGCTGTGCACGTGTGAGCATCCGGTTTCTCCCTCAAAGCCGCTTCCCCATGCCGAAGGAGCGCGGTGTCAAGGCAATTACCTCGTATTAACGTCGATGAGCCGTCAGGCGAACAAAAAACTTCGGCCGTTATTGCTGTTGGGCTGCGGGCTCCGGGCTCCGGCAGGACGCGCGGGATCTCGCGATTGAGCGTCGCAGCGTCTACGCCGAGCTCGGGATCGATGTCGTAATTGATCTGCCGTGTATCCGCATGGCGCGCCAGCTCGCGGGCGTGTGCTGGTCCGGGATCGCGCGGATGAAGGTCCTGGACATAGCGCAGCGCCAAACCTTCAAGCAGCAACGGAAGATCCCCGCCAGCGAGGTATTTGACGACGCTGTCGAAGCGCTGGCCACGGTCGGTGTAGTACCCGGGCTCGCCCATTGCAGCCAGCCATTTCGTGTACACGAGCTCGTCGAACTCCGGGCGTGGGGTATCGAGAAGCGGCAGCTCGGAGAAATATTGCGCGGCTGCAGTATAGGCGTAGAGCCAGTCGGCGAGCCCGACCCCATCGATGACGCCGCACTCGATCAGCGCGCCCCGATACACCTCGGGATACAGTTCGAGCGAGGCGACGCTGATGTGCCCGCCCATCGACTGGCCGTGAATGGCAGTCCAGCGCGCGCGGCTGCCCGAACCGGTTCATGAAATGCGCGCGCAACGTCAAGAGATCGAGAAGGAACCAGTCGGGGCGGTATCCCCACGCGCGATAGCCTGATGCCGCCCAGGCGTAGCCGCGTTTTATCAGATAATCGTCGAGCGGCTCGCTGCGTACCGTGCCCTTGCCGGAGCCTTCGCCCTCATAACCATGCGCGAACATGACGAGGCCGCCATTCCAGTCGGGCGGTACGTTAATCAGATAGGCGCTGTCCCCGAGCGTGCCCTGGTACCGTCCGGGCTGGTCGACAGCGAAAGCGGGTCGCCCAACGAGAAGCAGGACGAAGCCTGCCAAGGCGAGGACGCAGCGGCGTCGTGCTACCGAAATATGCTAGGCCGGATCCTCCTGCGCGCGGTTACGCACGATATCGCCCTGGACGCCTCTTATTCACTAGTGTGAAAATCTTACGCGTGGTACCTGGTTCGGGGGGCGGCTCGAGACCCTTTCCGGACCTTGGACTGGGCGTGCATAAAAAAGCGAAACTCGATGATCCGAAAGATTGTCACCGGCTATTATCCTCGACCATGCACCGGTGGAGCGTTATGATTTTCTATAGAGCCGAAAACGATAGGGAGAGAACCCATGCATCCTCTGAAAAAAAAAATAAAGGCAAAGAGGCATCCGATGTACATAAGACACAAAGAAAGAAAAGACTTGTGGCAAGGTGATTTGATAAACGCG
>JAFAHQ010000382.1 GCA_019237135.1 Alphaproteobacteria bacterium | reverse complement strand
CGATGAGATGAACCGGCGCCACCTCTCGCTGGGCCGCATCGCAACCAAACAACTCCGCATCGGTGTCAGCGAGATTCCGATGCGCGCCTCGGCCCCGGTCGCAGCCGACGTCCCCCCTGTCGCCGAACCACCGGCAGAAAACGCGCTGCCCACAATCCCAGCGTCGACCATCGCGCCCGCGTCGCAGGAAAAACCGATGGAAGGCGCGGAATTCGTTAAGCCCGCGGCGGCAAAGACGTTCGTAAGACCAGTCCCGCCCCGGCACCCAAGGTCGCTCGATGACTTGATCGCACAGGTCGCAGCGAGCCGATAATGATCGCGAGACAAAGGTTTGATGACAACCCATGCCGGCCGCGGCACTTCAAGCCGCCGCCCTGTAGGGCCATCGTTCCCAACGGGCCGACAAAGCAGGCTCTCGAGGCCTGCCGTACTCGGCTGCTCTTGACCGGGGCGTTGTTTGCTCTCGTCTTTGCTGTGGTGGCCTTACGGGTCATCGAGATCGTGGCTGTCGGAGGCGGCACCGCCGAATCGCAGATCGGGCGCTTTCGGATCGTGACGGCGCCGGTGCCGAGCCACGCCGATATCGTCGATCGCAACGGGAGTGTCCTCGCCGCGACCCTTGACAGCCCATCGCTTTATGGCAATCCAAAGCAGATCGTTGATGCAGCTGGGGCCGCCCGCAAACTCGTCAAGGTGTTCCCGAACCTCCGCGGCGCCGAGGTGTACGCCAAGCTCACTTCGGGTAAAAGCTTTGTTTGGATCAGGCGCCACTTGACCCCCACAGAGCAGTACGACGTCAATCAGCTCGGCATCCCGGGGCTGGAGTTCGAGCACGAGGAGCGTCGTGTCTATCCCGATGCGTCTCTGACGTCACATGTCATTGGTTACACAGGTATCGATAACGCAGGTTTCGCCGGAGTCGAGCGCGCCCTTGACGGCGTGCTGAAGGAACGTCGGGAGCCACTTCAGCTATCGCTTGACCTCCGCCTACAATACATTCTTCACGAGGAATTGCAGCGCGTGATCGACGATTTCACCGCAAAGGGCGGTGCAGGGCTGATCATGGACGTCAACACCGGCGAAATCCTGGCGATGACATCGTTGCCCGATTTCGATCCGAACAATCCCGGCGCGCCGGACCCGGGCCATCCTGCCGCTTCCCTTGCCGACCGGATGTTCGATCGGACCACTCTTGGCGTCTACGAGCTCGGTTCTATCTTTAAGATCTTCACTGTAGCGATGGCACTAGATTACGGCACTGCTACGGTCACAAGCACCTATGACGCGAGCCATCCAATAAAGATCGGACGCTTCACCATCTCAGATTATCACGGCAAGCATCGGGTGCTGAACGTCCCAGAAATCCTGATGTACTCGTCGAATATCGGGGCGGCTCGGATGGCTGTTGCCGCCGGCGCCGAGAAGCAGCGGGAGTTCCTCGCGCGCCTCGGTCTGTTGAAGCCACCGAAGATCGAGGTCTCTGAGGTAGGGGCACCGCACTATCCGGCAAAGTGGCGCGAGGTCAACGTTATGACCATCGCGTTTGGCCACGGGATCTCCGTCAGCCCATTGAGCTTTGCCACGGCTGCGTCTGCTTTGGTAAATGGCGGCATCCTCCGCCAGCCTACCCTCGTTAAGCTGCCGACGGACCATGATCCACCGGGTCAACAGGTGATATCGACAAGGACCTCGGAACAAATGCGCAGGCTGATGCGATTGGTGGTTGAACACGGGACCGGCACGATGGCTGCCGCTCCGGGCTATGTCGTCGGCGGTAAGACCGGCACGGCAGACAAGGTTTCGGGAAGGCGCTACGCTGAAAGAAAGCTGCTCTCGAGCTTTGTCGGGGTGTTTCCGATCAACGATCCGAAATATCTGGTCTTGACGATGGTCGACGAACCGCATCCGAACAAGCAGAGCCACGGCTACGCCACCGCCGGTTGGACCGTGGCCCCGGCAACCGGCCGCATAATCGAGCGTATCGCGCCTCTTCTCGGGGTGCAGCCGGTCGACGAATCTGCGGCCGAAGTGCAGCGAGCGTTGATGGTCGAGAGCATGCAAGGTAAGCGGATTGAAGCTTACTGAGCTCAGCGGCCTAGCGGCCGCCGATTTACCAATCACCAATCCCGAGATTCTGGGGATCAGCGCTGACTCGCGGACGGTTTGCCCTGGCTTTCTCTTTGCTGCCCTTCCTGGTACGCGACTAGATGGGCGACTTTTCGCAGCGGACGCGGTGTCACGTGGCGCGGTCGCAATCTTGACCGATGATGCAGACGCGCTCGGACTCCCGCCCGAACTCCGCAAGCGCCTCGTGATCCTTGTCGACACAAGCCCGCATCGCCGGCTGGCGCTTCTCGCGGCGCGCTTTTATGTTGGGCAGCCGCGCACCGTCGTCGCCGTCACTGGCACCAACGGCAAGACGTCGGTTGTTCATTTCGTCCGCGAGATCTGGACGGCGATGGGGCTTGCCGCAGCGAGCCTCGGAACGCTCGGATTGGTCACCGCGGCCGAGAAGCGCCCAGGCTCTCTGACGACACCGGACCCTGTCGCACTCCACCGTGATCTCGCTGCGCTCGCCGCGAACGGCATCAAGCATGTAGCGATCGAAGCGTCGAGCCACGGTCTCCACCAATGCCGACTCGATGGTCTTGCAGTGACAGCAGCGGGATTTACCAACCTAACCCGAGATCACCTCGACTACCATGGCGACATGGCGTACTACCGTGCCGCGAAAGAGCGGCTGTTCACTACGATTCTGGTCGCGGGCGGGTCTGCTGTCCTCAACGCTGACAGTAGTGAATTCACGCGCCTCGTCTCAGTGTGTCGAAAAAAAGGCCATCCGGTTCTCGCCTACGGCGCCGACCCAGCCGCGGATCTCCGCCTTCTCTCTCGCGAAACAAAAGGCAACAGCCAAGTTCTGCGCCTCGATATTTTTGGGCGGCGCCAGCGGCTGGTATTGCCCCTCGCGGGCACCTTCCAGGCGATGAATGCGCTGGCAGCCCTCGGTCTTGTCATCGCTACCGGCGGCCGGGAGGCGGTCGCCACCGAGGCTCTGGCTCATTTGACCGGCATCCCCGGTCGGCTGCAATTCGTCGCAGAGGGTAAGGATGGCGGGGGAATCGTCGTCGATTATGCCCACACACCGGACGCGCTAGCTACCGTCCTCGCGACGTTGCGTCCGCATGCGCCGGGGCGGCTCATCGCCTTGTTCGGTTGCGGCGGCGGTCGCGATGCCGGCAAGCGCCCGCTAATGGGACGGGCAGCGGCCCGCTTGGCGGACCGGGTTTACGTGACAGACGACAATCCGCGAAACGAAGAGCCGGCGGAAATCAGGCGCGCTATCCTCGGGGCGGCTCCGCAGGCCATCGAGATTGCCGACCGCCGCCAGGCAATTGCCGTGGCAATTGCCGATAGCCGCCCCGGTGATCTGCTGGTGATCGCCGGCAAAGGCCATGAAACCGGACAGATCGTCGGCGATGAGACACACCCTTTCGACGACGCAGCGATTGTCCGCGAGATCGTCCAACTGGCGTCGCCTGCTGGGGATTGGCGAACCTGCTGATGGTGCCGCTCTGGACTGCCCGAGATGCTGTAGCCGCGACCGGTGGATCGAGCATCACCGATTGGGCCGCTACCGGCGTATCTATCGATTCCCGCAGCCTCGC
>JAFAHQ010000359.1 GCA_019237135.1 Alphaproteobacteria bacterium | reverse complement strand
CGTACTCTCGAGCTCTACCGGCAACTCGACCTCGCGGACTTCGTGGTGGAGCATGGCCACAAGGTGCCCGCGGTCAATCTATGGGTGAAGGGCGAACCGGCGGCGCGGCTGCCTTTCGCGACCATCGGCGAGGATCTGACCGCCTATGCCTTTCTCGAGATCTTCCCGCAGGACCAGCACGAACGGCTGCTGATCGAGCGGCTGGAGAAGCTCGGCGTCACGGTGGAGCGACGAACGGAGCTGACGCGCTTTACCGACAAGGGCGATTGCGTCGCCGCTAGCCTCCGCGCACCCAATGGTCAAGAAGAGGTCTGCGATGCAGCCTACATTGCCGGCTGCGACGGCGCGCGTTCGCTGGTGCGCGAGACCCTCGGCACCGGCTTTGGCGGCGGGACCTATCGCCAGGTATTCTACGTCGCTGACGTCGAAGCGGCCGGTCCCTCGATCGACGGCGAACTGCACGTCGACCTCGATGAAGCCGACTTCCTTGCCGTCTTCCCCTTGGCGGGCGAAGGCCGGGCTCGTCTCATCGGAACCGTACGGGACGAGCGTGCCGATCATGCCGATACGCTCGAGTTCGCGGACGTCAGCAGCCGGGCGATCGATCACCTCAAAGTCCAGGTCGAGAAGGTAAACTGGTTCTCGACCTATCGTGTGCATCATCGGGTGACCGAGCACTTCCGGAAGGGTCGCGCTTTTTTGCTCGGCGACGCTGCGCATATCCATAGCCCTGCCGGCGGCCAGGGCATGAACACCGGCATCGGCGACGCCGTCAATCTAGCCTGGAAACTGGCAGCCGTGCTGGCCGGCCGCGCGCCGGACAGCCTGCTGGACACCTACGAGATCGAACGCATCGGCTTTGCCAGGCGGCTGGTGGCGACGACCGATCGCGTGTTCAGCTTCGCCACCGCCGAAGGGCGGATCGCCGACATCCTGCGCACGCGCATCGTACCGGTGATCTTCCCGAAGGTTGTCGCGCTCGGGCCGGTCCGGGACTTCCTCTTTCGAACGGTCTCGCAGATCACCCTCAACTATCGCGGGATGCCGCTCAGCGTCGGCTCCGCTGGCCACGTGCATGGCGGCGATCGGCTTCCGTGGGTGCCGAGCGGGGGCACGGACAATTTCGCCCCCCTGTCGTCGATGATTTGGCAGGTTCATGTCTACGGTGCGGCGCGACCCGAGCTCACCCGATGGTGCGCTGATCGCAACGTCGAGCTGCATGTGTTCGCCTGGAGGGCCCAGCACGAGGGGGCAGGCCTCGCGCGCGACGCGCTCTATCTCCTGAGGCCCGATACCTACGTGGCGCTCGCCGACGCCTCCGGCGCGCCAGATGCCGTCGATCGTTATTGCGCCGAGCGCGGACTCCGTCTCGCCGATCCGATGCACAAGTGAACCGGAGGCCGCAGCGTGCTCATGGCGACGACGTCCGCACCGATAGGGCGAGCTTCGAAGGCGTCCTCAAGGTCTGATAGACGACGCAATAACGCTCGGTGAGCTTGATCAGGCTCTCGACCTTGTCGGCCGGCGCGTCGGTCTCGAGATCGAAGCGCAAACGAATGTCGCGAAAGCCGACCGGCACCTCTCTGCTGACCCCGAGCGTGCCGCGGAAATCGAGATTGCCCTCGGCGCTCACTGTGCCTCCGCGCAGCTCGATCTCGAGCGCGGTCGCGACCGCGCGCAAGGTGACGCCGGCGCAGGCGACCAGCGCCTGGAGCAGCATGTCCCCCGAGCACGCGCTGAGTCCGTCGCCGCCGGTCGCGGGATGCAGCCCCGCCTCGACCAGTGCACGCCCGGTCTCGACCTTGCAGGTCAAGCTCTCGGCGTCGAGCCGGCCCTGCGCCCGCAAGGTTACGAGGGCTGCCTCAGGTGCCGCGCGATAGCGCTCCTTGAGAGGCGCCTGCAGCTCTCTCAGCTCGCTCGCTTTCACGGTGCCTCCTGATGATTTCTATCGCATCCCGCACCACCCTAGGCGGCGCGGCTTTCGTGTCAATGCCTGCGTCAGCGCCTTCGTCGCACCTCAATCAGAGCGCATGATTGAGGAGAAACGGGTTCGAACTAGCCGTCGTGGCAGCTTTTCGCCAATTCCCGGATAATTCCCGGTTAGGCCATTTGGTTCCCGGTTTGGAGGCCGATAATTCCCGGTTTGCCGAACCCGCAACCGAATCCTAACCAACTGATTTACAACAGCATTTTTGTCAGAATCGAAACTGAACTGGAATCTTACCGGGTATTTCCCGGTTTAACCGGGAATTCGCAGGTAGCGAGCCGGTCAGCGGACCGGGGCCCACAGCACGTCCTCGATGTCATCGGCACCGGTCGCCAGCATCACGAGACGGTCGAAGCCGAGGGCGATCCCGGCGCAAGAAGGAAGGCCGTGGTCGAGGGCGGCGAGGAAATCCTCGTCGATCGGGTAGGTCTCGCCGTAGAGCGCTTGTTTCTTTTCCTGGTCGGCGACGAACCGCCGGCGCTGCTCGGCGGCATCGGTCAGCTCGCCGAAGGCATTAGCGAGCTCGAGCCCGCAGACATAAACCTCGAAGCGCTCGGCGAGCTGCGGGTCGCTCGGGCTCGGGCGCGAGAGTGCCGCCATCGACAGCGGATAGTCGTACAGGATCGTCGGCGCCCCCAGGCCGAGAACGGGCTCGATCTGCTCGAGAAAAATGCGGAAATACAGCGCCTCCCAATCGTCTCCGTGGTGCGGGGCAATGCCGAGATGGCTCGCCGCGGCCGCGAGGCTCTCGACATCGGGTGCCAGCGGGTCGGGTGCCGTCGCCAACAGATCGATACCGCAATGTTCCTGGAATGCATCGGTGACGCTCAGACGCTGCCACGGCCGCCGCGCGTCGGCCGTACGCCCGTGCCAGACGAGCGCCTCGGCATCCGCGGCCTCCTGGCAACTGCTGATCAACGCTGCGCACTCGTCCATCAGATCATGATAGGAGGCATCGGACCGGTACCATTCGAGCATCGCGAATTCCGGGTGGTGGGCGCTGCCACGCTCGCCGTCGCGGAACACATGGGCGAGTTGCCAGACCCGTGGAATCCCGGCGACGAGCAATTTCTTCATCGCGAATTCGGGTGAGGTGTGCAGATACCGCTCGACAGCCCCGTGGTCGCGGGGGTCGTGAAGCATTGTCTTGAACGCCCGAAGATGCGGCTCGAGCCCAGGGCTCACCTGCAAAGCGGGCGTGTCGACCTCGACATAGTCGCGTGCGGCGAAAAAGCTGCGGACGGCAGCGAGGATCCGACCGCGCTTGTCGAGCCGTCTTCGTCGCACCGCAAACCGATCGGGCCGCCACCATTCCTGCATCATCCCGCCCTCGTTGTTGCCATTCCGCCGACCTATGTTAGGCTCTATTCAGCCCTCTCGCCGGGACTCCTTCCATGAAGATCAACGCCATCGACCTCAAGCCGGGCAACGTGCTGGAACACCAGAACAAGCTCTGGCTCGTGCTGAAGCGCGAATTGGTCCAGCCCGGCAAGGGCGGCGCCTTTGCACAGGTCGAGTTGCGCGACCTGCGCGGCGGCTCAAAGCTCAACGAGCGCTTCCGCACCCAGGAAACCGTCGAGCGCGTCCGCCTCGACGAAAAGGAAATGCAGTTTCTGTTCATGGAGAGCGGCCAGGCGACCTTCATGGACAACGACACTTACGAGCAGATCGCGATCCCGCGGGAGACGATCGGCGATCCGGCCGATTTTCTGCGCGACGGCATGGTGTGCAACGTCATGCTCCACGAAGGTACCGCACTCTCGGTCGAGCTGCCGCCGAGCGTGGTGATGACGGTCGTCGAAGCCGATCCGGTGGTGCGCGGGCAGACGGCGTCGTCCTCCTACAAACCGGGCAAGCTCGAGAACGGGCGCCGCGTAATGATTCCGCCCCATATCGAGGCGGGCACCCGCATCGTCGTCAGCACCGCCGACGGCAGCTATGTCGAGCGGGCCAAGGACTGAGTCCGCGGAGCACCGGGGTCCACAGTCGTGGTCATGCGCTCGGCCATATTGAACGTCATGGCGAACGCCGCGCTAAAGGCGGCACGCGGCTTGATCCGCGACTTTGGCGAAGTCGAGCAGTTGCAGGTCTCGGTCAAGGGTCCCGGCGAATTCGTCTCGACCGCGGATCTCAAAGCCGAGCGGATACTCCGCGCCGAGCTGACCCGGGCACGACCGGGCTATGCGCTGCTCCTCGAGGAGAGCGGGGCGACGGCAGGACCGGACCAACGGCACCGCTGGATTGTCGATCCGCTGGACGGCACGACGAATTTTCTGCACGGCATACCGCATTTTTCGATCTCGATCGCCCTCGAGCGTGACGGGGAGATCGTCGCCGGCGTGGTCTACGAGCCGACCCGGGACGAGATGTACGCGGCCGAGAAAGGCTTCGGCGCCTATCTTAATGATCGCCGGCTCAGGGTCTCGGCGCGCCGGCAGCTCGGCGAGGCCGTGATTGGCACCGGGATGCCCTTCGGCGTGCGCGCCGACCAGCCCGGGTATGTCGATTCGCTGGCGTCGATGATGAGCGCGACGAGCGGCGTCCGGCGCATGGGCTCGGCAGCTCTAGACCTCGCCTATGTCGCCGCGGGCCGTTACGACGGGTTCTGGGAGTTCGGCCTCGCGCCGTGGGATATTGCTGCCGGAATTTTGCTGGTCCGCGAGGCGGGCGGCTATGTCAGCGACATGGCGGGCGGTCACGAGATGATGACGACTGGCGACGTGCTTGCCGCCAACGACCATCTGCACCTGCCGCTCGCTGCGTTGATCAGAGAGGCGCTGCGCGGCGGACGGGTAACGCGCCGAGTTTGATCGGTTTTGCGGCATGAACCACTCGCGCCGCTTCCTGCTACGAATGATATTTTTCCTCGTGCTGGTGGCGGCGCTCGCGGTGGCGCTCGGCCGCCCGCTCGTCGCCGCCTTCATGGGGAATCCCGGGGTCAATGGCATAATCCTCGTCATTCTGCTCGCCGGCATCGTTTACATCTTCCGCCAGGTGTTGCTGCTTGATCCCGAGATCGACTGGATCGAAAACTTTCGTTACACCCAAGCCGGCGATGCCCAGACCGAGGAGGGCGCATCGGCGCCGCGGCTACTCGCGCCGATGGCCCGCATGCTCGGGACGCGGCAGGGTAGGCGCGTCAGCCTGTCGGCGACCTCGCTGCAGACCTTGCTCGACGGCATCGGCTCGCGCCTTGCGGAGACGCGCGAGACCTCGCGCTATCTGATCGGCGTGCTGATCTTTCTCGGCCTTCTGGGCACCTTTTATGGGCTGTTGGAGACGGTGCGTTCGGTCGGCGGTGTTCTCGGCGGACTGAACGTCGGCGGCAGCGACGTGGCCCGCGCTTTCGCCGATCTTAAATCGGGATTAGAATCGCCGCTCTCTGGGATGAGCACCGCGTTCAGCTCCTCCCTTTTCGGCCTCGCCGGCAGCCTTGTGCTCGGCTTTCTCGATCTGCAAGCAGGTCAGGCCCAGAACCGCTTCTACAACGATCTCGAAGAGTGGCTGTCAACCTACACCAGGCTCTCGAGCGGCCAGCTCGGCGGCGACGGCGACGGATCGGTGCCCGCCTATATTCAGGCGTTGCTCGAGCAGACGGCAGACAGCTTGGAAAACCTTCAGCGCATCCTTGCCAGGAGCGAGGAGAGCCGTATCGGTGCCAACGCCACGCTTGGGAGCCTGACCGACCGGCTCGGGGTCCTAGGCGAGCAGATGAAGGCGGGGCAGATCCTGATGGTGAGGCTCGCGGAGAACCAGTTGGAATTGAAACCATCCCTGACTCGCCTGGCCGATGTCGCCGAGGGCTCGCTCGGGCAGGATGATGTGTTGCGCAGCCATCTGCGTAACATCGAGGCTTACCTCGCACGCCTGACCGAGGACGTAGCCCAGGGCCGGGCGCAGAGCGTTCAAGAGCTGCGGTCGGAGATCCGCATCCTCGCCCGCACCATCGCCGCCCTCGCCGAAGAGAGCAGGCACTGACGGCATCGCTCGCTGCTCATGGCTATAGCACCACGAAATTCCCGTCGCTCAAGCATCGACATCTGGCCGGGCTTCGTCGATGCCTTGGCGCAGCTCTTGATGGTGATCATCTTCATTCTGCTCGTGTTCACAGCCGGACAATTCTATCTCTCGGAGGTTCTTTCGGGGCGCGACCAAGCCCTGCAACAGCTGCAGCAACAGGTCAACGAACTCGGCGATCTGCTCGCCATGGAGCGGCGGACCAGTCAGGAACTCCGTGCGAGCTCGACGGAGTTGTCCGCACAGCTCGCGAGCTCGCAGGCGGAACGCGACCGGCTGATCGGGCAGTTGCGCGACGCCGACGCGATCGTCGACGCCGACAAGGAGAAGATCGAGCTGCAGCTGAGCGAGATCGAGAGTTTGCGGCGCGATATCGATGCCCTCAAAACTGTCCGGGCCGATCTCGAGGCTAAGATCGCGTCGTTGGCGCAGCAGCAGGCGCCAAAGGAGCTGGGTGCGCTGCGCGACCGCACCAAGGAACTCGAGGCCCGCTTGGCTGCGGAGCAGGAGCGGACATCGCTGGCGCAGAAGGAGATCGACGCCCGCGACGTCCGGTTGCGCGAAATCGGCAGCCGCGCCGATCGAGCCGAGCAGGGACTTGCGGCCGAGAAGGAGATCAGTCGAAACGCCCTCGCTCGTGTCGATCAGCTCAACGCCCAACTCACCGCCTTGCGCGAACAGCTGTCGCGCATCGCCACGGCCTTGGATGCCTCGGAGGCCAAGGTCAAGGAGCAACAAGGCCAGATCGTCGAACTCGGCAAGCGCCTCAATCTGGCGCTCGTCAACAAGGTCGAGGAGCTGGCGCGCTACCGCTCCGAGTTCTTCGGCCGACTACACGAGATCCTTGGTGACCGGCCGGACATTCGCGTCGTCGGCGACCGCTTCGTGTTCCAGTCGGAAGTTCTGTTTGCTCCGGGTAGCGCCGAGCTCAGTGAGGACGCCAAGAAGGAGCTCGCTCCGGTAATCGCGACGCTGAAGGAGGTTTCCACCAAGATTCCCCCGGGCATCAACTGGATCTTGCGGGTGGATGGACACACCGACCGCCGGCCGATCAGCAATCCGCAGTTTCCCTCGAATTGGGAATTGTCCACCGCCCGCGCGATCTCAGTAGTCCGCTTTGCCATCGACGAAGGGATCCCCGCCGGGCGGCTCTCTGCGGCAGGCTTTGCCGACAAGCAGCCGATCGATCCGCGGAGCGCAGAGGATGCCTATCGGCGCAATCGGCGCATCGAGCTAAAGCTCACCGAGCGATAGCGATTACCGAGGTAGCACAAGACCCAGGGGCAGAAGAGGCCGGCGCCTCGGCAGCCGATAGCCGCCGCGCCGAGGCGCGGTTGCGCGACAGCGACTTGTTTCTGCTGGTGCTTGCGTTGGGCGCGGGCGGGGCGGCCGGCATCTGCGTGATCCTGATCGATCTGGTCCTGGCCTGGTTGCGATGGTTCGCCTTCGGAATCCCCCAGTCCGGGCATTTGAGCAACATCGACCTGGGCCCGGCCCGGGTGCTGCTGATGCCGGTCTTAGGTGGCCTTCTCGTTGGCCTTGCCCAGGCGCTGCTGCGGCGCTGGCGGCAACGCGAGGTGGTCGACGCGATCGAGGCGAACGCGCTGTTCGGGGGGCGAATGTCGGTCGGCGACAGCGTGGGTCTGGTGCTGGTGACATTGCTCTCCGGCGGTTTTGGCGCCTCGGTTGGGCTCGAAGCAGCCTATACACAGATCGGCGCTGCGCTCGCATCGCGCCTAGGCAGATCGATCGGCTTGCGCAGGGATGACGTCCGCACTCTTGTCGGCTGCGGCGCCGCCGGCGCGATCGCCGCCGCGTTCAACGCTCCGCTCACCGGCGCCTTTTACGCCTTCGAGCTGATCGTCGGCGCCTATACGCTGCAGACCCTAGCCCCGGTCGGCATCGCGGCTTTGACCGGTGCGCTCGTCGTCCGCGCGCTCGTCGGGTCGAACCCAATTTTCGTCGTGTGGCATGAAATCACCCTCTCCGCATTCGACTATCTCGCCTTTTTCGGCTTGGGCCTCGCCTCTGCCGGGCTCGGCATCGTGGTGATGAAGGGAGTGACCTCGACCGAAGCGCTGTTTCGGCGTCAAGCCGTGCCGCGGTGGGCGCGACCGGCTTTGGGCGGCCTCCTGATCGGCACCATCGCGCTGGTCTTTCCCCAAATCCTCGGCAGCGGTCACGGCGGGATTCTGCGTGAGTTGCATTCCGGCTTCGATCTGCCTTTTCTCGCAGGGTTGATCGTCGCGAAGATCATTGCGTCCGCGGTATCGATCGGTTCGGGGTTTCGCGGTGGGCTGTTCAGCACCTCGCTTTTCCTCGGCAGCCTGTTCGGCAGCTTGACGGGCTCGTTGCTGGCACGGCTCGGTCCCGGTCTCAGCGTCGACCCGCTGATCTACACGTTGGTCGGCATGGGTGCCGTTGCCGCCGCTATCGTTGGAGCCCCTATGACGATGATCATGATTGTGCTCGAGACGACCGGCGATTTCACGGCGACCATCGGAGTCATGGTCGGCGTCGTCACTGCCGCGTTCGCGGTGCGGCATTGGTTCGGCTATTCCTTCGCTACTTGGCGCTTTCATCTGCGCGGCCTGGCGATCCGCAGCCCCGAGGATGTTGGTTGGATCAACGATCTGCTGGTCGGCCCGCTGATGCGGCGAGACCCGGCGGTGATCGCCGTCGGGTTGCCGCTCGAAGAGCTGCGCCGACGATTTCCCGCCGGCAGTATCAAGCAAGTGTTTGTCGTTGATGATCGCGGCGGCCTTTGCGGCATGATCGATCCCGCGGGGGTGAGCGGGCCGGACGGCGTCGACGCGGCTAAGACGGTTAAGGATGCCGTTTCGGAGACTGCCTCGTTTCTCTTACCGGGAGACGACTTGCGCACCGCCCTTGACCGCTTCAGCCGTACCGCGCAAGAGACGCTTCCGGTCATCGACAACCCCGAGGATCGCCGGGTCATCGGATATCTGAGCGAGGCCTACGCGCTCCGTCGATACGCGCACGAACTTGAGCGGCATCGCGGCACTCGGCAGGACGATGCCGGCATTTTCAGTCCTGAGCTGGGCGCGCGCCATCCGGACCCGGAGCCAGGGCAAAATAGGTGAGGCAATTTTTGACTGCTGCGGTACAATCCAAATTCTAACCACCGTTCGGGCTGACTTCCGGCGCGATGAAAGGGTAGCGGATGGCGCAAGTCGCGCTTCGCAACATTGTCAAGACGTTCGACCGCACACCGGCGGTGCAGGGGATCAATCTCGACATTCCCGATCGCGAGTTCATCGTGCTGGTCGGCCCATCGGGGTGCGGCAAGAGTACTACCTTGCGGATGATCGCCGGGCTCGAGGAAGCCACCTCAGGGGAAATCTATATAGGCGATCAGCTTGTCAACGACGTACCACCTAAGGACAGGGACATCGCGATGGTGTTCCAGAATTACGCGCTCTACCCACATATGACTGTTTTCGAAAATATGTCCTTTGGCCTTCGGCTAAAAAAATTTCCGAAAGCGGAGATCAAGGAGCGCGTTCAGGTCGCCGCCCGCATTCTGGACATCACCGATCTATTGGACCGTCGTCCGAAGCAGCTTTCGGGCGGTCAGCGTCAGCGGGTGGCGATGGGCCGCGCGATCGTGCGTAACCCCAAGGTATTCTTGTTTGACGAGCCACTCTCAAATCTCGACGCCAAACTTCGCGTCCAGATGCGGACGGAGATCAAAAAGATCCATCAACAGGTCACAACTACGACAGTGTATGTCACTCACGACCAGGTCGAGGCGATGACACTTGCCGATCGGGTGGTCATCATGAACGCTGGGCGAATCGATCAAATCGGCACACCGCACGAGGTCTATCACACGCCAAAGACGCAATTTGTTGCCGGCTTCATCGGCTCGCCGACGATGAACATGCTGCCTTGCCGCCTAGTCGAGAACGGTAGCGGTCTGACCGTTCGGCTTTCGGACTGGCTCTCCTTTCCGGTGCCCCCTTCGCGGGTGGCCCGCTACCGCCCATGGGTCGGCAGCGAGCTAACCTTCGGTCTACGTCCCGAGCACATCATCGAAGGGCGCGGAGACGTACCGCCCGGCGCAGCCGCCTTCGAGGCGCGGCTCGACGTTGTCGAGCCAATGGGCATGGAGACCATGGTCTATTTCGTCGTCGACGGGTTGGAGGTCTGCGGCCGGGTCAACCCTGCTGCAGCGGGGCGCGTCGGTGAGGCGATGCGGCTCGTCGCCGACCTCAACCAGATGCATCTGATCGATCCGCACACTGAACTGGTAATTTGACTGAGGCTGTCTCGGTCCGATTCGGGTCGACTTGACCTTCGCGGTCGGAAGCGGTGTGTCTGGGTTGACCGAGAGAACGCATGTAGTTGCCCTAAATAACCGGACAGGGTTTGTTCTTCGTGGGTGATCCTCGGCTGCGCTCGCGTCTCTGCGCGATGCGCGGGTGGCGGGCTTGACCCGATCGCATCCGCGGACGTTGTGCTGCCATGCGGTCGATGCCAAGCGCCGACCGCGTTCGCGGTCGCACGCGCGGACATGCCCAGCGCCTTGTGCGGGTGAACCGTATTGTAACGTCGGACCAGTGGTTGAGCTGGCGGAGCACGGTTGCCGCGTCGGGACACGGGCCGACCCGCGCGTAATCGCGCGTGATGGTCCTCACAAACGCTTCGGCCATGCCGTTTGATTGTGGGCTTTCAATTGGCGTTGTGAGCGGTAGCAGACCGATCTGGCGGGCAGGGGCGCGGGTGTCGCGCGCAGTGTAGGGCGAGCTGTTATCCGACAGCATTCGACCGGCGCCCGCAGCCGATTTACCAGCCCGAAGCGTGCCTCGACGCCGTCGATCATCAGATCGCGGATGTCGGAACTCGCGATGCCGCCGCTCGGCGCTGCAATTGAGCGTCGATTTGCTGGCTAGCGCCGCGCTTCCAGCTTGCCGCCCAGCATCGCCATCACGGGGTCGTAGCGCAGCCGGTCGTGGTCGATCAGATTCTCATAGGCCAACGCAATTCCCAACACACGCTGACCCACCAGAGCCTGCACCTCGTGCACAACGAACTGGGCCGCTCGGTATCGGTGAAGCGGCCGCAAGCACTCGACCAGTCGGATCTGCCCATCGGTGGCACCGAGCAGCATCGCCCCTCCGAGGTCATCGTGCCGCCGTCAAACGCGGCCACCACCTTCCGCCCTTCAACCGGTGCAAAGCCAAACCGATCCGCGCTGCACTCTGTTTGCATCACGTATCCCTTGCCTCCCGAGACAAGCCGTTCTTGCAACACGATTTTCTCGGATCCAGGGGCCCGAGCGCCTACCCCTTTGAGAAATCCGGGTTAGGCAACCTCAAAAGCAGGGGTAATCGGCTTGAAGCGATGCCTTGCCCCACGAAATCGAGCGCGAGCGGCTTCGCGTTCCGTGATTGTACCGAGCGCCGTCTTGACCGACGGTACTCGAGAATTCTTCGGCAACCTACTGGAAAAAGCGCTTGAACTCATCAAGACCGGGCAGCTAACTCGGTAACTTGGCGCTGTCCGACCTAACCAGAACAACAGCTTGGATGATATCCCGTACGATCTGGTTTCGTGACAGCAAAGACCATTTCGATCGATGGGAGCACTACTAACGGACGTGCGGGCCACCAGCACAAGCAGTTTCCTGATTTCTTCCTCTACCGCGCGAGAACGCCTCAGGCCTCGATCAACTCGAGCACCTCACCGCCTGCGCCGAAGCAAGCGGCGGTAAGTCGGCCAAATCGCCCGGTGCCGCCGCTAAGAGATACCGCGAAGTCCCGCTCTACGAAGCTGCGCTGCTCGCGGTCGATCCCTCGGACGATGCGCCGGAATCCTTCGAACGAGCCTGTGAGTTCGAGAATATCGTCACGTCCCCACCAGAACGCGTCCCCCTGCGCGGCCAGCGGACGTGAGGGATCGATTGCCGCATGGACAAACAGCACGCCCAGTTTCTCGGCAAACGCTGCGTGACGCAGTGCCGAGAACAGAGTTGTATGTCCCGGGGTGGCGTTCATAGCGCTGCGAAGTGCTCCCGTCCAACGCGTAATCGTGCGGGGACCGTCACGAGTGGCAGCAAATCCCTGTCGCAAATCACCACCATAAGCCCGCACAGTCGCTCCCATGCCGGCGCTGACCATCCATTGTAGAACCTCGCCTGGATTGGATGCGAATTGCAGTTGCAATAATTTCTGCCACATTTCCTCTTGCGCCCCACGCAGGAAGGCCACGTCGCAGGCGAAGCCACGCTGACGCCCAAGGACCCGGCGGCGGAAATCGAGAAGTTCGTCGATAGTGGCGAGCACCGCGTCGCCGTAGCCGATGTAATTACCGAGATAAACGACCCGATCTCCCTCTTGGAACCGGTCGCTTATCGTATCATGCAAACGGACGAGGCGTTGCGCTGCGCCGTTTATGGCAGCAATCGCCCAGACCCGTCGGGCATCTTGCAACTGGGCGAATTTCTTTTCAAACCGCGTTCCGTTAACCCCCCTTTCCAGTGTGCATCCCATCCCGCTCGGGTGCTCAGGTGGTCAGCAGCTGTTGGACCCGCTGGGTCGCCGTAGTCTCATCAATCCGCTCGACCGCAGCGAACTCGCGCACGAGACGATCAAGCGCGGCTTGGTAGATCTGTCGCTCGCTATAGGATTGCTCTGGCTGACCAACATTGCGATAGAGATCACGAACCACCTCGGCAATCGAACCGGGGTCACCGGACGCGATCTTGGCCTGATATTCCTGAGCGCGCCGGCTCCACATGGTTCGTTTAGCCCGTGAGCGGCCGCGCAGCTTGGCGAGGGCTGCATCCATCTCCTTGCGGCTCGACAGCCGACGCAGACCGGACACTTTTGCCTTGGCTAATGGTACTCGGAGGGTCATGCGGTCCTTGTCGAAATGCACCACGAAGACGTTGAGTGTATGACCAGCGATCTCCTGCGTTTCGATTCCGACAATCTTGCCGACCCCGTGAGTTGGGTACACGACGAGATCACCGGCGGCAAATGGAACCTTTTCCGAAGTCATATCCGTCTCTCACAATCGATCCGCCTGGTACTGTCGGGACGCTTCAGCCGCTCGCTGCGCCGAGCGGCAGCAAACGTCCACGACTCGACGACGAGCGGGGACGTATCACTGCATCAACGTCAGAATACCGTGAAAAGCCTGTTTGAGGCTAGCCGATCAGGTGTACCAACTCCGCAAATCGAATGTCGAAGCGCGCGGGCCATCACCTTCCGGTACCTGTCACCGCTAGCTCCCACCCGGATTAGGGGTAAAATACTTGTCATATTTGTCAGGCACATCCTTCCATTGATCGGCGTCAGCGGGATAAGGCTTCTTGCGCGTGATGTTCGGCCATGCTGCAGAGTATTCCCGGTTGAGTTCTAACCATCGCTCGGCCGGTGGTTCGCTGTCGGGAATAATAGCCTCAACTGGGCACTCAGGCTCGCAGACCCCGCAATCGATGCATTCGTCGGGATGGATTACCAACATGTTCTCGCCCTCGTAGAAACAATCGACTGGGCAGACTTCCACGCAATCCATGTATTTGCAGCGGATGCAGGCTTCTGTGACGACATAAGTCATGGTGATGGTTATTCTCCTGAGCTTCACAAGCCGTCTCGCCAAGAGGCGAGATCAGATCATCGGGGTAACCTCCCGGCCCTAGGCCCCGGCGACGCTCTATGCAACGCGCGATAACCTGTACATAGATAAGTCCTCCAACGCGACGCACTAGGCTTTCGTCGGATTTGGTGATCACACCGCCGGCTCAGGCAACCGCCTTCCACATCGACCTGCTCCCCGCGAGGGCCCCGATCGCTGGTTCGAGTGAGCGCGAACTCCTCCCGCCGTCGCCTCATCCTCATCTAGCCTTCCGACCTAGCTCCGATGGTCGATCATGGCCTTTTGCCTAACACGCGGGCTCACCAATGGGCAACCCCATGCGGGTTGGGGTTTTCCTGCAAAACTCGGAGAAATGGTTCCTATTTTGAGTGACGTGGGTGTCGGTTGTGAGACATCCGGAGCCGCGTGCTGCGGTGTATCCCCGGGGATTTCGATGTCGGCTCCGATATCATTCCTGTCGGCTTTGGGTATTTGAGCGAAGGCGAGCATTTCCCGGCTTGTCGAGTTTGCTCGCGAAGCGTGGAAAAGCGGAGCCGGCGGCAACGCCGATCGTCCACATATCCGCAGGCTTTCGGGGTAACCTGCCGCTGCGCGCGACGGCGGATCCCGGCGAGTTGACGCTGATGCGGTGGATCGACGAGCAATATTTGGCGACGCCATTATAAGGCTCACGGCGAATGACCGCGGGGCTGCGCCTGGCCGGTCGTCGGGTCAAGCGCAAGCGGGTGCGACGGCTGATG
>JAFAHQ010000342.1 GCA_019237135.1 Alphaproteobacteria bacterium | reverse complement strand
CCGGTGTCGAGCGCATCATTGCGATAGACACCGTTCCTTCGAAGCTGGAGGTCGCGCGCGAGCTCGGCGCCACCGACACCTTGAATGCCAGCAATGCCGATCCGGTCAAGGCGGTGAGGGACATGACCGGCGGCGGCGTGCACTATTCCTTCGAGGCGCTCGGCACAAAGAGCACAGCCGAGCAGGCCTTCGGCATGCTGCGCCCGAGCGGCACCGCTACGATCATCGGCATGGTCCCCTTGGGCGTGAAGATCGAATTGCACGGCTTCGATTTCCTGCGTGACCGCAAATTGCAAGGCACCTCGATGGGCGGCAACCGTTTTCGCGTCGACATGCCCCGGCTGTTGTCGCTGTGGCGCCAAGGCCGCCTGAAGCTCGATCACCTGATCTCCGGGCGGATCAAGCTCAGCGAGATCAACGAAGGCTTCGCCGCGCTCAAGTCCGGCGCGCCAGTGCGCCAGCTGATCGACTTCGCCACCTGACCCGGGTACCCCGGGGCACGCCTTACGGCACGACGAGTCGTGCAATCGCTCCAATCACAGGTAGCGTGAGGCGCTGGGTTCGCGGACCAAGTCCGAGTGGCTTCAACAGCATCCGCACGCTCATTTCGTGCGGAAAGTGTTCCCGGACAAGCTGGCGACACTCACGACGCACACGACGATACACCCCGATATCGAAGGGCTCGCCGGGATAACGGGCACTGTAGACATGCTTGACGGCGATAAAGCTGTCGTCGCCGCCGGTCATCCGCAGCCTTCGCCATAGCGCTGGGAGGATCGCAGTGCGCCGCGGGCTCTCGACATCCCGGTATTTCCGGAAATAGCGGTAAAAATGCTTGTAGTGACGCACCTCGTCTTCAGCGATATGTCGGGTCAGCATCGCGAGGACAGGCTCAGGGCTGGCGCGCGACAGGGTCCGGTAATAGCTCGCGGTGCCGGTTTCGACAACGCAGCGCGAGGCCATCTCCTGGCTGCGTGTCGGCTCCAGTGATATGTCGCAATATGGCTTGAACTCTTCGACGAACCGCTGCCGCGCCGGTTCCCAATCAAATTCGGGCCAGGCAACTTGAACATAACGGCGCAATGCCTCGCCGTGCTGCAATTCTTCGGGCAGCCAATATTTCTCGAGCCATGACGTTACTTCTTCGTCACCGTAAAAGTAATCGATCAGATTCTCGGTATAAAGATCGGTGGCGCTCTCCATCAGCGACGCAGACGCCACGAGATAGAAATATCCTTCGGTTTGCGCCACGGTGTCGTGGCGGATTCCCTGCCAGGGAATATCGTCGAGCGTCCAGTGCTGTCGGGTCACGGGAGTCTATTCGGCTGCTCAAAAGGTGAACATTGCGCCTTCCGCTTGGAGACCGAGCAGCGCTTGGCCCACCGTTTCGAAATGGGCTTGGCGGCCTTGATATTGCTGGATCACTGTGTGCATGTCACGGAACCGCCGCTCAAAGGGGTTGCTGTCGAAGATCGCTGTCGCGCCGGCCGCATGGTAGGCCATGTCGACGACATCCCGCGCCTGGTGGATGGCCCAGGTCGAGGCGAGCCGGATGGTCGTATTGTGATCCATCGTGAGTTGCCCCGACCTGCCGACGTCCCGCCAGATGTCTTCGAGAGAGCCCAGCAGAAAGGCGCGTGCGGCACACAACCGCGCTTCGGACTGGGCGACCTGCGCCTGGACCACGTTGTTGTCGCGCAAGGTGCGTTTGGCACCACGCGGGATCTTGTCGCGGGCAAGCTCGACAAAGGCGTCGAGTGCGCTCCGCGCAATACCGAGGGCCACCCCGGCGAACCCCGATGCGTAGATATTACTACTGCTGAAGGCGTAGAGCAGGCCCGGTTGGCGTGGCCTGGCTGCGGCTTCGCGCAACACCGTGTACTTCTCGGGGACGAAGAGATCGGTGACCGTGTAGCTGTCGCTGCCGGTGCCGCGCAAGCCGATGACGTGCCAAATGTCGGAGAAGGTCGCACTCGCCTTCGGGAACAGCAGGGTTCGCATGACCGGGCTACCCTCCGGTCGGAGCTGCGGCGCCGCGTTCGGGTCGAGGATCGCGACGTGCGCGCCGAGCCAGGTTGCGTGGTGGCTGCCGCTGGCGAAGCTCCAGGCTCCGGTCAGCCGGTAACCACCCAGCACCGCACGCGCCTCGGCGGGGCCTGGGGGACCCCATGCGACGATCCCGCGTTTTCCGCCGAAGATTTCACGCGCCACATCGGGATCGAGATAAGCCGAAGTCATCGTACAGCCGCAGGCCTGGCCCAGACACCAGGCGACGCTGGCATCGTGCTTGGCGACTTCCTCGATGACCGCGACATACGCGGCGGGCCGCAGTTCGGCACCGCCGAGCGCACGTGGCAGCAACAGGCGGAATAATCCGCGCTCGATCAGCGCCTCGACGATCGCTCCGGGCAGGTCGCGGCGCCGCTCGATCTCGTCGGCCGCGGCCTCAAGCTCAGGACCAAGTCGTCGGGCACGCTCGAGGTAATCGACATCGGGCGCTTCGGCACCTTGCGGATCGCGGGAGGTCGACCTCATCTCCGGCTCTTATCGCTTCGACGGCAAACCCGCCACCGGCCAATATTAACTGACGATTTCGATAGGGAAAGGGAGGGGGCGCAAAGTCATGTTGCAGGCAAGCTCGGCCGAATCGATCGCCATGTGGTTGCCCTCTCATAGGCATGCGCCGCATTGAGAACTGTCGCCTCGTCGAAGGGCTTTCCGGCGAGCTGAAAGGCGAGCGGCAGACCGGCCGTGGTATAGCCGCAGCACACCGACATCGCAGGGCAGCCGGTTACATTGAACGGCATCGTCAGCGACGGGCGCTCGAGAATGGCGAATTTGCTAACAGAATCGAAAGTAGGCGCCTCGCTCGGCGCAGCGGCGGTGATGACGATATCGAGGTCGGTCATCGCCGCCATGAACTCACCGATCAGCTCACGGCGACGCCGCATCGCCTGGACGTAATCGCCGCCGGTGATCAGGACGGCGAGTGCCATACGGTCGCGGAAGGCTTCACCATAATCGACAAAGCGCTCGCGCAATGTCGCCTCGTGGATCGCGTAACCCTCGGCTAGCATGATCATGATGCCGCAGGCCGCCCAGTCGGCGAGCGGCGACAGGTGAAGCTCGCGCACCGAGCAGCCGAGATCTTGGAAGACCTTCACGGCGGCGGCGATGCCCTGCCGGGTCGGCTCGTTCGCCGGATTGTCGGTCTCGTAGAAATGACGGATCAGGCCAATGCGCAAACCTTTGACCTCACCCGAGAACGAGGCTCGATAATCAGGTACCGGGCGGTCGGCGCTTGCGGGATCGGCGGGGTCGTGCCCGGCCATCGCTTGCAGCATGATCGCGCAATCCTCCGCGGTCCAAGCCATCGGGCCGGCATGATCGAGCGAGAAGGCCAACGGCAGGATGCCCGCCCGGCTGATCCTGCCGTAGGTCGGCTTGAGGCCGGCAAGGCCGCAGAACGCAGCAGGCCCGCGGATCGAGCCTCCGGTATCGCTGCCGGTGCCGCCGAGGACAAGCCCGGCGGCGACCGCAGCCCCAGTCCCGCTGCTCGATCCTCCCGTGAAACGGCTCGTGTCCCATGGGTTGCGCGCGGGCGGCCAAGGAAGATCGAAGGATGGCCCGCCAAAGGCAAACTCGTGGGTCGCGAGCTTGCCGAGCATGATCGCACCCGCCTCGGTCAGACGCCGGACCGAGGTCGCGTCGTGCGTCGGCACATGGTCGATCATTACCTTCGAGTGCCCTGTGGTCGGAATGCCCTCGGTCTCGTAGATGTCCTTCAGACCAATCGGGATGCCGTGCAGCGGTCCGCGCGAACGCCTGGCGATGATCTCGGTCTCGGCCGAGCGAGCCGCGGCGAGGGCCGCGTCGCCGAGCACGCGAATGAACGAGTTGAGCTTGCCGTCGAGCCGCTCGATGCGCGTCAAGCGGCTCTCCACAAGCTCCACCGGGGAGAGCTCGCGCTTGGCGATCAACGCACCGGC
>JAFAHQ010000308.1 GCA_019237135.1 Alphaproteobacteria bacterium | reverse complement strand
GTCCGAACGCGTGGTACGGGCTATCGCCCGCGATGCGGCGCGGCGTCACGAGATGGCGCCAGTCGGGTGAACCGCGACACCGGCACGGCCGATTCAATGGATAGCGATCATCCAGTACGGATGGTATTGATCGGATTTCACGGCGGGCAATGATAGCGCGCGGGCCTCGAGTGCGGGGGCGGCAGGCGCGGGCAATAAGCGGGTTTGGGCTGGTGGAGCAGCAGCTGGAGCGACAGCCGCGGCCAGTGCAGTATAGGCCTCAGGTACGAGCGGTGTCGGTGCGGCGACCGGCGGCGCGGTCGCTTCGGCGCCCCCGGGTGCGCAGCCGGACGAGAACGCGATCGCGAAGCCGAGGCCTACAATAATCCCGACTTTCATGGATGCCTTCTCCATTCGGTATTGCCGGGGGACCGTACGTCATCCGAGCCAGAGGAGTGCGCACCGACCTCGGATCCATGGCCGGCGCTGTTTAGGCTCAGGAGGCGGCAGAACCACCCGCCGACAATAACGCCCGACTGCGCTCTTGAGGCGAAAGCTCGCGTAAGGTCGCGTAATAGGCGAGGTTGCGCTCGACCGAGGCGTCGTCGAGATCTAGCCGATTGAGCCGTGCTGCCTCTGCGAGGTTTCCTCTCAATCCGTAGATCAGCGCTAGGGTCTGTCGCTCCTGTGGCGATCCGCCGGGCGCCATCGCAACCGGCTGCAAGGTGGCTACCGCCGTAGCATAATCGCCGCTCAATGCAAGCGACAAAGCGAGATTGACGGTCAATGCCGGGTCGCTCGGCACGGCGGCGAGACCGCGCCGGTACCAAGACTGCGCTTCCGCATGCTCCCCTGCCAAATCCTTGGTGACGCCGAGCAAGAGCAGCACCTTGGGATCTTCAGGGGTCAGGGCATATGCTTTGGAAAGCGGCTCCATCGCGAGCGCGGGCTTGCCCGTCTTCAAATAGGCCCTGGTCAGCCCGAGCAATGCCGGCTGGTATTGCTGGTCGCGAAACAGCGCGTTGTTGTAGTTCACTATCGCTTCGTTGACGGACCCCATCTCAAGCAGCACGTCGCCGGCGCCGACAAGCGGAGCCGGATTTAGCGGGTCAACCTCGGCAGCACGCCGGTAAACGCCCAGAGCATTGACAAGATCGCCACCGCTGCGCGCAGCCGCTCCGATGCGCATTAGCGAGTCGTAGCTCGGCACGACACCCCCGCCATCCCGGCCGTTTACACTCAAGAGGTCGAGGTGGAAGGGTTGTGCCCCGCAACCCGCCAATCCCAGAACAGTTAAGGTCAGGAAGAGTGCAGAGGAGCCCTTCGTTCTGAGCCGTGCCGACGCTTGGCCCGTCGGGAAATGATGTCGTCGATGCAAGCGATCCCCCTTTAACCAAATTATGCAAAAAAGCCGGGCATCGCGTTTAGAATTTCACGGTATTTAAGAAATACAACAGCTTACACTGCTTCAAGCGGTGCAACATTGGCGCTGGCCGGGCGAATCGGGGTGTTGAACCCGTCTATTTCGTCGCAGCCTCCGCCTTGGCGGCTATCGCGCGCTCGACGGCGGCCAGCGCCTCTTCGGCCGAGGCGGCCTCGGGACCGCCCGCCTGAGCCATGTCAGAGCGGCCGCCACCACCCTTGCCGCCCAGCGCTTCTGCACCCAGGCGGACCAGCTCGACCGCATCGAAACGGCCCGTCAGATCGGGGGTGACGCCGACGACGATTGCCGCCTTCCCGTCGACGCGTGAGACGACCGCGACGACACCCGAATTGATGCGACGCTTAAGGTCATCCACCAGCGATTTGAGCTCGCGCCCGGGGACGCCGTCGACCAGCCGGGCTTCGAAAGCGATATCGCCGATCCGTTTCCCGGCCATTTTGGGGCTGGAGCCGGCATTCGCCAGCGCGCGGCGAGCCTCGGCGACCTCGCGCTCGAGCCGCCGGCGTTCCTCGACAACTGCGGCGATCCGGGCCGGCAGCTCGGTAGGGCTGGTTCGCAATACCACTGCAGCCTGTCGCAGAATTCCTTCTTCCTCGGAGACGAAGGCTTCGGCTGCCGCACCGGTCAGCGCTTCGATGCGGCGCACCCCGGACGCGATCGCCATTTCTCCGACGATCTTGAATAGTCCGATATCGCCGGTGCGACGAACATGCGTGCCCCCGCAGAGCTCGACCGAGAAAGGCCGGTCTTCGTTGCTTGCTCCCCCCATCGCGACCACCCGCACCTCCTCGCCGTACTTCTCGCCAAAGAGTGCCAAAGCCCCCTCGGCGACGGCGCGGTCCGGCGTCAGGAGGCGGGTGCGCACGGTGCTGTTTGCCCGAATGCGCTCGTTGACCTCGGCTTCAATTGCTCGAATCTCCTCCGGAGCCAGCGCCCTCGGGTGGCTGAAGTCGAAGCGTAGTCGGTCGGGCGCCACCAGTGAGCCCTTTTGCGTGACATGCTCGCCCAAACGCCGGCGCAGCGCCTCGTGCAGCAGATGGGTCACTGAATGGTTGGCGCGCAACTGACGTCGCCGTACGCCGTCGATCCTCAGCTCGACCGCATCGCCCTCTCTTAGCACGCCGCGGGTGACATTGCCGAGATGGACGTGCAGGTCGCCCGCTTTCTTTATCGTGTCGCGCACTGCCAGCTCGGCGCCGGCGGCCGAAAAGGCGATGCCGGTATCGCCCACCTGGCCGCCGGCCTCTGCATAGAACGGCGTCTGGTTGACGATCAGCGCGACGTCGTCCCCAAGCGCGGCCTCGGCGACGCGGGTGCCGTTCCGCATGATCGCAAGGACGACGCCTTCGGCGCTTTCGGTCTCGTAGCCGAGGAACTCGGTGGCGCCGACTTCCTCCCGCAAGGCAAACCACACCGCCTCTGTTGCCGCCTCGCCCGAGCCGATCCAGCTCTTGCGCGCCTCCTCGCGCTGACGCGCCATCGCCCTCTCGAAACCCTCAACGGCCACCTTGCGGCCCTGTCCACGCAGCACATCCTCGGTCAGGTCGAGCGGGAACCCGTAGGTGTCATAGAGCCGGAAGGCAATCTCGCCGGGCAACGCTTCGCCTCGACCGAGCCGAGCCGTCTCTTCCTCGAGTAGGCGGAGACCACGGTCGAGCGTTTGTTTGAAATTCGTCTCCTCAAGCCGCAAGGTCTCGGTGATCAAGGGCTGGGCGCGCAGCAGTTCGGGATAGGCGGCACCCATCTGCTGCACCAAACTCGGCACCAGTCGCCAGACCAGCGGCTCCTTGCAGCCCAGGATATGCGCATGGCGCATCGCCCGCCGCATGATCCGGCGCAGCACATAGCCGCGTCCCTCCTTGCTCGGCAGCACGCCGTCGGCGATCAGAAACGCCGAGGCGCGCAGGTGGTCGGCGATCACCCGATGCGAGACTGCATGCTCCCCGTCGGGCGCGACGCTTGACGCCTCGGCCGAGGCCAGGATCAGCGTGCGGAACAGGTCGATGTCGTAGTTGTTGGTGACTCCCTGCAGGATTGCAGTGATGCGTTCCAGGCCCATCCCGGTGTCAATCGAAGGCCTGGGCAGGTCGACGCGCGTGTTCGCATCGACCTGCTCGAACTGCATGAATACCAGATTCCAGAATTCGAGGAATCGGTCTCCGTCTTCGTCAGGAGATCCGGGAGGGCCGCCAACAACCCTGTCACCCAGATCGTAAAAGATCTCCGCGCAATAGCCACAAGGACCGAGTGGCCCCATCGCCCACAGATTATCGGGGTGGCCAACGATGCGCGCATCTGGCAGGTCCGCGATCTTCCTCCAGAGATCACGGGCCGCATCGTCCGATGGATGGACGGTAACCCACAGCCGATCCTTCGCTAGACCGAGCTCCTTCGTGACCAGCTCCCACGCCAGCTCGATCGCCCGGTCCTTGAAATAGTCGCCGAACGAGAAGTTCCCGAGCATCTCGAAAAAGGTGTGATGGCGAGCAGTATAGCCTACGTTTTCGAGATCGTTGTGTTTGCCGCCGGCGCGCACGCATTTCTGCGCGGTGGTGGCACGCTGGTAGGGCGGTTTTTCGAGCCCGGTGAAGAGGTTCTTGAATTGAACCATCCCGGCATTGGTGAACAGCAACGTAGGATCGTTGCGCGGCACGAGCGGGCTCGACGGCACGACCTCGTGCCCTCGGCGAGCGAAATAGTCGAGAAAGGCGGCGCGGATGTCGTTGGTCGTCTGCATAAACAGATTCTGGCCCTCTTCGAGCATCATACAAGAGGGTGACCGGGGTGCTCTCCCTTTCGCGTTCTATCGGGCCGGAAATAGTGCGTCTAGCGTTGGTGCCCTTAGGCGATCGAGATTAGGTGGAGAGATGCCAGACAGCTACTACCGTCTTGCCAAGCCTATGTCCGATACGGCGGTCGAAGGCGCGGGAGATCGGAACGAGGAGCCTGTCCCAGACGGCGATCTGCCGCTTCGACGGGAATGCGTTGGAAAGCAGAATTGCATTGGCGAGAGACGCGAAAAATCCGGCGCAATCGAGCATCAGGCATGTATCGAGACGGCATCCGGGCGGCGTCAACGCCCGCAGGCTCTTCCGATTGTATCGGCGGTGATGGCCTATCGCGGTGTCAAAAGGGCTGAACAGAAACTGATGGGCGGGCGCCAGTACGATAAGGTTGCCTCCGGCTGACAGGTGCCGGCTCGCGCGGACGAGTTCGGCGGCATCTTCTGCAATATGCTCCAAAACGTCGATGTAAAGGATGGTATCAAACTGAGCGGCCTCGTTGATGCGCTCGATTGTGCCGGCGATCACGCGGCAGGTGGGCGGCAACTCGCCTGCCGCGATCCGCTCCTCGATGCGAGCGGCGAAATCACCATCGGGCTCGAGGCTCGTCCATTCGCGGATAGGGGCGGTATGCAAATAGGCGATGTTGTTGCCGATGCCCGCGCCGACCTCAAGCACCCGGCCACCAATGAAGTGGCTGAGGACACTCGCTACATAAGTCTTCCAGTTCGTCGCCGCGGAGAACCGCTCGAGCTCAGAGCCAACGTAGCGATAGCTCAAGGGGCCCCCCGCCTCTGCACAGTAACTGCGACGTCCCTACGATCGAACCGGCAACGCTCGCGACCGACGACGAATCGCTGGCTGTCGACAATAGGCACTATGGGCCGGCTGCTCCGCCCGGCCAACATCGTGAGGCTCGCGGCCACCACGATGACGAGGGTCTGCACCAGGATGATTAGCAGATCGCCAACTGCGGTGGTGGCCCACCCCGGGATCGCGAGATCGGTCACGATCCGGATTACGGTAACAGCAATAATGCCAAGACTGGCAACGCTGGCAATGACCGACGCGGCTAGCAGGACGCGTACGAATATCATGTCGGTGTGGACCGACATCGCACTCAGGCCGTGAACCACGAGTGATGCGAGGTCCATTGTCGAACGGCCCGCGAAGCGACTGCCGCGGATTGTAGGCACGGTCATGTAAGGAAGCCGCGACCGCATAATCGAGGCGGCCAAATTGTTCCACAGCTCCGGCATGTACGCGAGACGGCGGACCGCGGCCTTTGACATGATGCAATAATTGCCAAAGCTGATCGTTTGGCCAGTTAGCGCTCGAAATAGCAGCTTGTAAACGCAATACCAAAATCGGAAGGTGCGGGACTCCGACCTTTTCGCCCGTTGGGCGAGCACGACCTGCACCGGGTGCTGTTGACTCGCCCCCAGCAGAGCGGCGATATCGACTGGCCGGTCTTCCCCGTCGCTATCCATAACCAGCACCGTATCGATCTTATCGGCATCGGCAACCGCGCACAGGCCGACGGCAATGGCCCTCTGGTGACCGAGGTTGACTGCAAGACGGATGACCTCGATCTCTGCAACGCATGTATCCACGGGTAGCGCAATACTGTTGAAATCGAACGGGACGCGGGAGCCGTCGTCGAGGGCATAGATGTGGAAAGCCAGGTCGGAGCCGGTGAACAGATACGATATCTCTGCCACCAATGCTGCAAACGAAGTCCAGTCGTCAAGGACCGGGGTCACGATCGCGATTGTCTTGGTCATTACCGGTCGACGTCCGATTGCGCCGTCGCGATCGTAAATAATACAAGCTGAAGGAA
>JAFAHQ010000167.1 GCA_019237135.1 Alphaproteobacteria bacterium | reverse complement strand
GCCACCGGCCCCCCCGCCGCCGCTGCCACCGGCCCCACCGCCGCCACCGCCGCAGAAGGTGTTCCTCGTCTTCTTCGACTGGGATAAGTACAATATCACGCCGGAGGGTGAGCGGATCATCGAGCTCGCGGCGCAACAGTACAAGGCAGGCGGCTCGGTCAAGATCCAGGTCAACGGCTACACCGACACGACGGGCTCGTTCGGCTACAACCAGCGGCTCTCCGAGCGGCGGGCGAACGCCGTGGCGAGCCGTCTGGCCGCTCTCGGTGTCGCGCGCAGCGACATGGCCGTTGCCGGTCACAGCTTCAACGATCTGCGCGTGCCGACGCCTCCGGGTGTGCGCGAACCGCAGAACCGGCGCGTCGAGATCGTCTTCCCGAGTTAACGCGGTCTTGTTCTCCGAGGCCCCGGGATCCTCTCGCGAGGATCCCGGGGAAACGCCGCAGACTTCTGCGGCTTTTTTTGCTTGTTTGGGCGGTACGCGGGGTTTGGTGAATCGCTACGACGATACCCCGATATCGTGGCCTCGCCGGCAATCAACCCAAATATTCCGGTTGCTCCACCGATCGCTGCTCCAAGGGCGGCTCCCGACCTACCACCTGCCGCTGCTCCAAATCCAGCACCAGAAGCGGCTCCCGATACTCCTCCACCAAGACCCGGTTGGACGGGATCATTCCAAATCCGCAATATCCTGTCCGCCGCCGGAATCAGGATCTCACAGCAGGGACTGACGGAGAGTATCGCGTTTTTGTCCGAGATCGGCCGGTTTTCGTCAAAACAAGACCAATGGGATGGCGTCAGCCTCGAGAGCTGCTGCGCGTCCCGATGGCATTGCAGTCGATGCGGAGCCGGTTGAATTCCTCGTTTTCGGGACGGCGTCGCACAAACACAGCAGAGACTTCATCGAGGTATACCGGTATCCATTCGTTGCTCCTACAGAACTCCGGGAGCCGAAAGCCGAGCGGACCGCGCACGGCGAGAACCGCGTTAATGTCGTAACGCGCGACCACCCGTTGCCAGTCCGGCGCCTCGGGCGGCAACGCCGCCAACCACCCCAGCTGTTCCTGAACGGCTGGGTCGAACGGGATCGTCCGGGCATCAAAGTAGTCGAGGTACTTTGGCCAGAGGCGCCAGGTGAAGTAGGAGCCGAACCGGGTTGCCAGGATCTGCGGCGGAATGCGCTCCCTCTCGATGAACGAGATAGCGCCTTCCGGGTATTCGCGCGACAGCCAGGTCCCGAGGAGGGGCACCTTCCGTGCGCCCATGTCAATCAGCAGGCTGGTGAGCACTACCGCGAGAATAGCGGCGGTGGCGGGCCTCGCCCATCGACCAATTGGCATTTTGATCCCGTCCAGCACACTGCCGCCCACGATGACCGTGACGATGGCGAGCAACGCCTCGGAACGGACGTGCTGAACGGCGGCTATCGCGGTGCCGAGCAGCAAAACCGCTGCGCCGAACTGCTTGCGCGATGTTGCGACCAGCGCTGTCGCGACAGCGATGATCATTACCAGCACTCGGGCGCCGTCCCCGCTGATGGGCGAGCCGATCAGCGACAGCGTGCTCCAGTTTATCGGGACGGGCTGCCATTCCCACATCAGGTCCAGCTGAGGTGCCGTCAGCTGTCGGAAAACGGCGCTGTAAATCTCGAGCCCGAACGGATTGAGCACTGTCGCCGCCGCGGTCATGATGAACCAAGGCGCTGCTTGCCGCAATCGGCCCGCTGCCGCTTGCCGCCGTTCCGGCCAGAAGAACTCCAGGCCTTCCACTAATACGTATCCGCCGATCAACCCTAGGCCAACGAAGAACCCGAGATGCGCGTTGACCCATAAAATCATCAACACCGGCAGCATCCACAACCGAGCCTGGTCAGTTCGATGGTAGCGCCAGAGCAGCGAGAGATACGCGGCTGAAAGCACCGTCGTGAACATGTCGGCGCGGACACCGGTGCGAGCAGCAATCAAAGGAACCGCTAAAGCCGTCAATACGACAGAAATCACCGATCCTCTTCGCAATAACAGCGCGGTCGTTGCCGCCGTCGCCAATGCGGCAAACCACGATAGCGACTCATAATCGCCGATCAGCCAGAGTCCGTAGAATAGCAGGCTACCGCCGATCGGGTAGATCCAGGGCTGCCCTTGCGCGGTATACGAGAAATGATCAACTGATGGGATTTCATGGCGCTCGACGAGCCAGCGCGCGTCGTTCAATAGAAAAAACAGATCGTCGCCATAGACTGGGTGAAGGCTGCCCAGCAATGCATACCCGACGACAATCGCGGCGAGGGCGGCAAACCCCAGCCTCTCCCAGCGGGCTGATCTGACGGCGACGCCGTCCGATAGCCGATCCCTACAGCGTTTCATCCGGCATTCGCCAGATGAACGCCCAGATCCGTCCATCCTCAAGCAGCATCGTTCAGGAATCGGTTGAGAAGTGTGAGGTAGTTCACACTTAGGAAAAAGTTTTTCCTCGGATTGCGGGACAGGCGAGCGCCATTGTCCGGTTTTTGGGCGTCCATGGCAAAAAGCCCTAACCGCGATGGGTGCCGCCGGCAGCGGAATCGGTGGGTTCCCGCCTCGTCGCGCATAAAACTTGTAGCTTTGCCTTCGTCATGGCGCACCCCTGCCGTCGTTGTTTGTCGCATTCGATCCTTGCGCCTCTCACGCTGGTGCGGGCGACGCCCGAAGCCGGGCAATAAGCATCAGGATGTCCTTGAACATGAGCTGCGACACGGCGACCTCGGCCATCTGGAACGTCACGTAACGGCCATGGCTGACGACCTTTGCGCCAATCTTGATCAGCTTCTCCCTCAGGCTCGTCAGTGACCAGGGCTCCACCGCCTTGGGCATCGCCAGCGGCCGCATGAAGTTGCCCAGGTTGTAGGCGAGCGCGTGCCACTGGAGGCGGACGGCGTTGGCGGCGAAGGTTCGGCATGACAGCCGCGTCCATTTGATCGCACCCTTGCCTTCTTTGATCCAATTCTCCGCCGTACCGCGCTGGTTGTAGAAGGCGACGACGCGCTCGGCCGGCCTCGCCAGGTTGGTTACGATGAACCCTACGCGCGGGTAAAGCTCACCCGGATGCCACTCGACCCTGGCCACTACACGTCTCGACTTCTTCCAGCTCTGCGCCTGATAGGTGAATCTGGCATAGTAACGGCGTACTTCGAGCGGCGGTCGCCCGACCGACCGCTTGAGATTGCCAATCCTTTCCTGCAGGACCCGATTGGCCGGCAGCCGGATCGGATAGCCAATGCCCTCGCCTTCGAGGAACTCATAGATTTCCGGGTTGGCGAAGGCGGCATCGCCCGGGAAATTAGAGACGCACCACGGTGCCCCGGTAGCCGGCGACCACCGGCTCCAGCACCGCGTCGGCGCTATGCACGTTGCCTGGCCGTAGGGCGCACCGCTCGACATCGCCAAGCTGATTGAACACGAACAGCCGGTGATAACAGGTACAACCGAAGTGGCCGTTGTAAGCGGCGCCTTCCTGCTCGCCATACGTCGGGCTCTCGCTCGAATCCATGTCGAGCACGACCACCCTCGGTGGACCCGGGTATGCACCCTGTCGATCCACCGTCCGGGCAGATCGGCGAGAGCGGCAAGGTTCTCGGGCCGGCTCAGCCACTTCGTCTCGAAGCGGCCCATCTGGCTAGCCGAAGCAGCAGACTCGGTGATCGCCCGGTCGCCCACCACCCAGCGCATCGCTGGATCGTGGCATAGCCGGTCAGCGTCGTTCAAATCCTCATAGCCGGCCAGCCGTCCGAATACCGATTGTCGCAATAAGCCGACCAGTCGGTGACGGCCGTTCTTGCCCGCGCGCGCATCGGCTAGCATGTCGCCGCCGGTGTCCGTCAGGCCCGGCGTGTCAGCCAGCTCGCGATAAGGCAGCACCCCGGCATCGGAGGTGATCGTGCTCCCACGAAACTGGAGTATCAGGCGGCGGTCGAAATCAAGCCGTAGCGCACCCCTACCCGCTTCACCCGTCGGGTCCCCCATCGTTTCCCCGTCCGATCCCCCGCAAGGCGCTGAATTGAAGCCCAGAAACGTCGCGAGCGCGGTCAAAATCGCGGCTTTATCCGGGGAATGCGGGAATCAAACCGAGATGCCCGCGGTCGAATCGATCACACCTCACCGCCGCAGGTATCCGAAGCCGGGGTCCCCTACAAGGTTACTCAAACCCGGGATTCATCTGCAGAGATTCTGCGGCCGGCGATTTCCCGCGCGGCTTCGGCTTCACCGGACGTTGAAAATGGGCGGCAAGGCAGGCGGCGACCGGAGGGAGGATCGCGGCTGTGTCATAACGATTCATTCGGCCGCCAACGGACCACATCGCCGCACCGAAGATGCCTAAGGTATTGTTCGGTGTTGCGAAAAAGACGCGGCACGATAGCCGGAGATTTGCCGGCTTAGATCGAAACTGTTGCGCGAATGTCGCACCTCGCAGCGTTCTGCATCAATTTCCCGGCATGCAGCGCCGCCACGGCAAAAACCGTTTGCTATTGGTAACCAGGATCGCGAAGATCAGTCAACGGTGGCGGGTCGACCATCGTCACACGCGTATTTGTGGCCGGAGGTAGGGGATGACAAATCGCTTTCTGCTGGGCGCCGGGATCGCGCTTGCCGTAGCGTTCGGGGGCGCTCAGGCGCACGCGCAGTGGTGGCCAACGGGGGCGCCGGGCTATTGGTATATCGGCCCCGAGGGCGGCTGGACGTCCCTGACCAGCCAGTCGGCATCGACATCACGCGTCCAGTACGGCGGCGGGATCCCCGGAGGGACGACGCTCTTTACCACTCCGGGGTTTAATGCGACGCCGAATACCGACAGCGGCTTCAACGTCGGCGCACGCGGCGGCTACCAGTGGGGCCCGTGGCGTCTTGAGGAAGAATACGGCTACCGGCGTAACTCGCTTTCCAACAACCAGTCGTTCAACATTCTCGGCCCGTTCGGCAACACCTTTACCACCAATGGCGGGCGTACTCAGGGTCAGGTTCATTCCAACGCAATCATGACCAACGTGATCTATGACTTCACGCTGGGTTGGCCGATCACTCCCCATATCGGGGCCGGCGTCGGTGCGGTGGACGTCAGCGAAAGCCTGTCGATCAATTCCTTCACCCTGCGCAATCCGATAGGCCCGCCGATCTCCCCGGCGACCCCGTTGTCCGTGGGGCCCGGGGGGACGACGTTTGGCGGCACCCTGCTGAGCGGCAGCAGCTGGAGGTTCGGCTATCAGGGGATCGCGGGTATTCGCTACGACTTCAGCCCCACGGTCGCGTTTGACCTCGACTATCGTTACCTGGGGACCCCCAGCGAGACGATTCGCAACAACAGCTCTGCAAGGTATCCGTTCCCGAATGGCAACGTGTTTGTGAACGGCCAAAATGTGAATTGCTGCGCAGGCGGCAGTTTTACCAGCAAATACAACTCGAACAATCTGGTGGCGAGCATAACGATGAAGTTCGGCGCGCCGCCGGCGCCGCCGCCGCCGCTGCCGCCGGCCCCGCCGCCCCCGCCGCCGCAGAAGGTGTTCCTCGTCTTCTTCGACTGGGATAAGTACAACATCACGCCGGAAGGTGAGCGGATCATCGAGCTCGCGGCGCAACAGTACAAGGCGGGCGGCTCGGTCAAGATCCAGGTCAACGGCTACACCGACACCACGGGCTCGTTCGGCTACAACCAGCGGCTCTCCGAGCGGCGGGCGAATGCCGTGGCTGGCCGTCTCGCCGCACTCGGTGTGGCGCGCAGCGACATGGCCGTTGCCGGTCACAGCTTCAACGATCTGCGCGTGCCGACGCCTCCGGGCGTGCGCGAGCCGCAGAACCGGCGCGTCGAGATCGTGTTCCCGACGTAAAGCACTCTCGGTCTCCAAGGCCCCGGGATCCTCGCGCGAGGATCCCGGGAAAACGCCGCAGATCACTGCGGCGTTTTTTTGCGCTTCCGAATCGCTCGCGCGAGGTAGCTGATCGACGCCAGCCCGATTCGGATCCCGAGGTCGGTTAGGCGTCGAGCGCAAGGACTAAAGGACGGGAGTCAATCGACGTAGCACACCAATTCGAGAAATGCCTGCTACTTTTGCGAGCGTGCGCTCCGCCAACAATAGGAAATGCCGCGCCGTGATGTCGCAGTGGGCACCACGTCGGTCGTTTATTCGATAATTCTTACCGGCGCTCGCCCTTATCGTGTTAATATCATGACGCGATTCGAGCCTGCAACTAGTGCGATGGTAATGCCGGTCGGCAACTCCCCACGAGTGCTAGAAAACTGCGGATCGTTATTTTAATCCAGGAGTTCCCTTATGAAGGCGTTGATCTCGGGGTTTGCCTTGCTCACCTTCCTCGCCGCTACCACGCTGCCGCTCGAATCCTATGCCCAGACGAGCACGGGCGGCACGACGAGCGTGGCGCCGGACACCGGCACTATGGCGCCGAGCACCACTAAGAAGTCCAAAAAGTCGTCCAAAAGCCACGCGAAGAAGAAGTCGACAAAACCCTCCACGAGCCAGACCAGCTCAGCGAAGCAACAGCATCATTCCATGAACACTGCCAAACACTCCCGCCACAGCGCGAGCTGACCTGCGCTCCCGCGGTGTACCATCCGGTCGACCGGCGGGTACGGCGATGATTCGGGAGGCCCGGCCGATGCCGCTACGGCAGCGTTAACGAGACAGCGGCCAGCAGGATCAGGACCGGCACTGCCGAGGGTAGCGGGCTGTTGGGTGAGGCTTGCCGAAGCGGTTACTGTCAGTCTCGGGCCGACTCCTCCGCAGGGGACCACGTGCGATCGGGGCCGCTCTCAGATCCGCGGTATAGGGACAGGCAAATTCTCGCTTGTCCCGTTCTTCGGCGGTATGCTCGGCTACCTGGGCGCTTGAAAGCTGCCGCACACGCCCATATTATCGTGGTACCGGAACAAAACGGTGCGTGCGTCGTTAACGCATATCACTCGCTTCAGCGTACAATGAATGTCGGATATGCCTCGGCCAATCCAGAACTGCAACGGAGGATCAAAGCCATGAAATATCTCTTGAGCGGCGTTGCGATCGTTGCCGCGCTCGCGATTATCGCACCGGCCTCGGCACAGCGTACGGGTCCGGGCGCAACCGCCCCCAGCACTACCGGCCCGGGTGTCAACCCTCCTGGGGGTCCTGGCCCTTCTTCGCCGCTGTACAATCTGCCGGCGGGGTCTCCCGGCATTCCCGGTACGCCGCAATCGCAATACCCGGGTTCGCCTGGAGCGATAGCCCCCGTCGCGGTCCCCGGTGCGACGGCGACAACATCGGCGGCGCCGCCCATGCATCGCCATGCGCGGGCTTCAGCGCATCACGG
>JAFAHQ010000279.1 GCA_019237135.1 Alphaproteobacteria bacterium | reverse complement strand
GCGTGCAAAGTGATCAGGTAGAGCGGCGTGGCATCTGCCGTGCCGTAATAGGGCGTGTGCGGGATGAGCTTGAAATGCGCTAGTTCACCATAGCGCATTTCATGCAGGATCTTACCTGGTTCGGCATCACGGTAGTCGTCTTGCTCTGTTGCTTGCCGGGCTCCTAATATCTCCAACGCTCCGCGTGCAAACTCCGGATAGATCAGCGTGTTCTGCAGCGAGACGATCAGGCTGTCGCGGCCAAACGGCGCGAGAAACCAGGGGAGGCCGGCGGCCGGTAGGAATACCATGTGGTCGGTCCCGGCAATTGGCAGGCGTAGTGCAGCCATGTCCTCGAGCGCCTGGCGAAACAGACGGTAGAATTCCTCGTTGCTGGTCTGGATCTTGACGACATTTTTTAGCCAGTCAGCCATCGTCTCAGCGTGCTGCGACTGATGGCTGTGGCCGATGCAGTGCGTCGGTGACGAAAAATGTCCGTCGCCGTCCGCCAGCGTATAGAGCAGGCAGCAATGCCATGCCTTGCCGGGTTCGAGGGCTACCTCGAAGCTGAGGCGGCCGTTGGCGTACACCGCCCTTGTCGGTGATTGCGTCGGGGAAATCGTCACCGCACGGCCAAAGTCGCCGTTGCGATATGTCGTGTGCAATCGCTGACGCGGTTCGGACCAGTCCGTCGTGATCCGGCCCCGGCGCACGATATGCCCCGACTTCACCTCGAAGATGTCCGCGAAGTCGCAGCGGAGCGCAATTTCGAGCTGAAACCTTACCGGTTTCATGCCATTGTTGGTGATGTCAAGGTCTTCATGCATGCCGCCGCTTATCGACCGGCTGATTGTGAACCCCAGTGTGCGCGGTGGGATCGTGCCGTCTTGTGTGAGGAAGGTCCGATTGGTCAGGAAGATGCGTGACGCATAGTAGCTGATGGCGCCGCCATTGAGCAGCTCCCAAGGCTCGCCATTGGCATAGATGGCCCAACTGCTGATGAGCCGTGTGTCGAAAAAGTAGAGCCCCTTGTCGCTGGGCCAATTGATCTGCCCGTCCTGCTCGCTGACCAGCACCGTCTGGCCTTGATGGATCGAGATCTGCGGCGGGCCGACCTGTACCTTGAAAGCCATGACGTACCTCTCCCTCCGTGCGTGCCTTGTCGGCAATCCCACGAGAGCTTATCGTGCGCTGCCCCATTCTAGTCGAAAAGAGAGGAGCAGACATGCCGCTTCCGCAGGATATCAGACCCGTCTTCCAGGACATTCAGGACACACTCGTGCGGTCCGAGGCGCCGTGGATCCACCAATCGCCGATGTCCGCCGTCAAGGTGCTGTGGGTTGGCCGTGAGACCGGCACTTGGGCGTCCTTGCATCATTGGAAAAAGGGCTATGTCGCGGCGCCGCATAAGCATCTCGCCGGAGCGCATGCCTATGTCATCTCGGGCAAGCTGCAGGTTAGGAACGGCGTGCTAAACGCCGGCGATTATGTCTACGAGCCGTCGGGTATCCTGCACGACGCGACCACCGCACTCGAAGACACGACCTACCTGTTCATTTGCACCGGGGCTGTCTTGTTCTTCGACGAGAACGGTTTTACCCGGTATACGAATTGGGAGGTCATGGAGAAGCTGCGCGCGGAGCATCAAGCGCCTGTGCGAGCCGAAGCGGCCGAATAGGGGATGATCGAATGAAGGCGGTGGTCTGCGAGGCGTTCGGCGGTCCCGAGGTGCTCGCCTTGCGCGAGGTAGCGGACCCGCCGGCACCCGGGGCCGGCGAGGTGCAGGTTAGGATCCGAGCGCGCGGCGCGCAATATGTCGACGTCTTGATGTTGGCCGGCAAATACCAGTTCCGGCCGGAGCCGCCGTTCATTCCGGGCAGCGAGGCGGCCGGCGAAGTGGTCGCGATCGGCCCCGATGTGACACGGTTCAAGATCGGCGATCGGGTGATGAGTCGGCATCGGCTCGGTGCCTTCGCCAACCTCGGCAATGCGAGCGCCGAGAATTGCGACACCATTCCGGCCGGATTGAGCCTCGAAGAGGCTGCCGTGTTCCGCGGCGCCTACAGCACCGCCTATCACGCGCTAGTGCAACGCGGGCGGCTTGAGAAGGGCAACCGAGTGCTAATCCATGGCGCCGCCGGCGGCATCGGCATCCCCGCGATCCAAATCGCCAAACTGTTCGGCGCAGAGGTCATCGCAACAGCGAGCACCGACGAGAAACGATCGGTCTGCCGGGCCGAGGGCGCCGATCACGCGATCGATTACCAGAACGGCTTCCGCGACAAGGTCATGGAGTTGACCGGGGAGCGCGGCGTCGACATCGTGTACGATCCCGTCAACGGTCCAATATTCGAAGAATCGCTGCGCTGCTTGGCCTGGGGCGGGCGCATTCTGATCCTCGGCTTTCTCGGCGGCGCGCCGGCGCTGGCCCGCACCAACTACCTGTTGATCAAGGGTATCGAGGCGATCGGCGTGCGCATCGGCGGGCTCAACGAAGCCCATCCGGAGATCGCCGCCGCCAACTCCCGGACGCTGCTCGATCTCGCCGCGCGAGGCAAGCTCAAGCCCCGCATCTGGCGGCGCCTTCCGCTGGAGCGGGCGGCCGAGGCCATCGAAGCGCTGATCGATCGCC
>JAFAHQ010000067.1 GCA_019237135.1 Alphaproteobacteria bacterium | reverse complement strand
CCCGAACTCGCGCAACACGATCCCCGGCCGGGTCTTCTTCACCGTCGATTTCCGCCATCCCGAAGACGTGGTGCTGACGCAAATGGACGGCGAGCTGCGGCAGGCCTGCGCGAGCATCGCCTCAGCGATCGGCCTCGAGCTCGAGGTCAAAGAGTTCTGGTACTTCCCGCCGACCCCGTTCCACCCGGAACTCATTGCCGCGGTGCGCAAAGCGGCTGAGGCGCAAGGCTATCCGCACCAGGACATCATCAGCGGCGCCGGACACGACGCGGTCTACATGGCGCGCGTTGCCCCCACCGCGATGGTCTTCGTGCCCTGCATCGGCGGCATCAGCCACAACGAGATCGAAGACGCCAAGCCGGAGGATCTGACCGCCGGTTGCAACGTGCTGCTCAACGCCGTGCTCGACGCGGCAACCGCCAGCGCCCGTCGCTCGGAGGCTTGCGACGGGTGATTCAGACCGCCGCCACACCAAGCTCGAAGCTTTGCGCGAGGTTCTGCCTCCTCAAGAAATGAGCGGCGCCGGAAAACCCGGGTTCAGAGGACGGTAACCGGCGCTATCACGACATCGGTTAACGACACTCTCATCGAGGACTTCGTTGAGGCCGTCGCCAATCTGCATGGCTCGAAAGAATCGCGGGTGCGTATTGGCATAAAGGCCATCAAGAAACTGCTGATAGGAGTCTGTCGGCGGATGAATCCAATTCGCTTTGGCGATCACCGGTATTTGCGAATTGTCGAGCGCAAGTCCAACCGCTCCGGCCTTGCGCTGCATCCATGCCAAGGTGATGTCGGAAAGTAGGCGGCTTTCGTAACCGCCGCCTATATCCGCATGGGCGCCGCTAAACCAGCGCTGCTCGACGTCTTGGTCGGGCTTAATGATCGGTGCCCACAGCGTTACCTGATAGTCCACCCGGAACTCGTCTATGGCGACGGCGTGGGCCGCGTTTTCGACGATCCTGCTCAATTCCGTATCGTGAAATGCATATTCCTTAGCATTGAGCCAGTGCAACGCGTGCAGCGGGATTCCGAGGGCACCCACGGTATCCCACACGCCGAGGAATTTGATCTTGATTTCACGCGAATAGCGGTCACGAAAAACCTGCGCTTGGTTGGTGTCAGCGCTCTCGTCGCGCTGACGATAAAGGGCATAAGCGTCTCCCACTCGATGCGCGTTCTCGGGTAACAAAAGTCCGCAGTTGCGGATCATGCCGACGAGGCTGCGTGCAGTGTAGGCACCTCTGCTGAACCCGAGTATGAAGATCTCGGTGTCGGAGGGATCAGCGTCGGGATAATTCTCCGTCAGCCATTGGTATCCCTTCCGAATTTTTTGGTCGATCCCGATACCGCAAGAGCCGCCGGTTATCTGATCGTACCAATTTGTGCCGACGCCAGTGTCGTACCATTTCTTCTGGACGTCGCCGCCTGGCAGCTTTCCGCTCGGAATCGCTTCGTAAAAACGGCAGACGTTGGTTTCGACCCGTGCAGCGAGATCGGAGTTCTTGTCGGGCCGGTTCCAGGTTCCGTCGAAGCATACAACCAGCCGATTTGTCATCTCCTTCCTCCTCGAGTAACGGCATAAACGTACAGTTCCTCGAGGCAGGGCGGTGTGAGCTAGCTCACAGTTCCATTGATTTATTCGGACGGACGGCAGGAACCGCAGGCGAGGAATTCATCGCGGCAGCCCCTTTTAGCCGCGGCCTTGCGAAAGCCTCGGTTTAACGGCAGCGATCGCTGCTATTCGGCCGCGGCGAGGTGCGGGCGCTGCCGACGCAACTCGGCGACCCGCTCCCTCGTATAGAGATCGGTCCAGTTGACGAGCGCAAAGTCGGTGACTTGGCGCGGGTCATAGGCGCGATCGGGGATCCGGATCTCCTTGCCGGCGATATGGACGGCGCGGATCCGGCTCTTGTCTTGCAATAGTCGGATGTCGCCGAGCGGTGAGAAGTCGAGCGCAATGAAATCGGCAGCCCGGCCGGGCTCCAACGCGCCAATGAGGTCGCCTTCGGTCATGAACTGGGCATTGACCTCGGTCGCCGCGCGCAACGCCGCGGCGGGAGTGAAGCCTAGATCCTCGACGAAGAGCTCCAGCTCGCGGGCATTCCATTCGCCATAAGGGGTGACAGCGAAACCGGTATCGGTTCCGGTCAGCATCGGCACGCCGGCGGCGCGCGCCTTCTTCCAATTGGCGCAGCCGATCTCGTATTCGCGACGGGTATGGTCGGGGCGGCCCCTTTGAAAGGCGGGATCGTGCGGCTGGATAAAGTCGATCGTGTTACGCGGGTGAGTCAAGGTCGGGCAGACGACACTGCCGGTCTCCAGCATTGCCGCAATGCATTCGCCATCGAGATGATTGGCGTGGAAGATCAGATCGACGCCGCTGCGTGCGGCGTAGAGTGTCGCCTCACGGCCGCGCGCATGGGCAATCGCCTTTTTGCCCAGGCGGTGAGTCTCGCGGACCATGATCTCGGTCTCATCCTGGGTGAAGGCAGCGACGAGCTCGCCATTCTCGCGACGCTGGATCCCGTCGAGCGCGATCTTGATGCAGTCGACGCCGTCCTTGACCTGGCGG
>JAFAHQ010000062.1 GCA_019237135.1 Alphaproteobacteria bacterium | reverse complement strand
GCCCCACTTTTCCTCCAGCATCTTGGACAGCTGCGCCGCCTCGATCACAGTCAAGGCCGACAGATCATCTACCAGTTTTGCCAAATCTGGCATGTTCTACTCCTGAGGTCTGGAATTAGGTTTTCTACAAGATTTTCAACCAGGCTGGCTAGGCTGCTTCGTCCTGGCGCTCCGCAAAGGCCGCCAGGACACGGACGATCTGCCCGGCGGTCGCCTGGGACACCACGGCCAACAGCGTGGCCGGCGTCCGAAGCAGGCCGACGAGCTTGCTTCGCAATTCGTCCAGCGAAGGCAAACTTGCCAGTTCCCGCACCCCGGCCGCATCCATCTGCCGGCCGGCGAGCCCACCACCGACAATCGTCAGCTTGTCGTTCCGGTTGGCAAACTCCACGACCACCTTTGCCGCGGCCACCGGGTCGCGCGAAAACGCGATCGCGGTCGGGCCGGTGAACAGCCCCGACAGGGGCTCGAACGCAGTCCCGGCGAGAGCACGCCGCGCCAGCCGGTTCTTGGTCACCCTGAAACCCGCACCGGCACTGCGTACCTGCCGCCGCAGTTGAGTAGCTTCGGCGACATTAAGCCCCGCTTGGTGCGTCACGACCACGCAAACTGTGTCTGCGAAGACCTGTTGCAGCGTGTCCACCAGCGACTGCTTTTGTGTTCGGTCCACCCTCGTCTCCGAACCCGGCCCGCGAGCATCTTTTCACGAGAGCGCACAGACCCGTTGCACATCGAGTTTCGGCCAAGATCACCAACCAGTACCGCGCCTTCGGGCAGCGCTGTTCTGCCACCCCGCGGCGGTTCACCCAAACCTGTCTCGCGCTAGGACGCGGCCGCTTAAGCCCTCCCCTCGTCGGATAGCCCCGTCACATCCACTTTGACCGCGGGGCCCATCGTCGAGCTTAGGCTCACCTTCTTGATGTAGGTGCCTTTAGCGCCGCTCGGCTTGCCACGGGTGATCGCGCCGACAAAGGCGCGCACATTATCCGCCAGCGCTGCATCCGTAAAGCTCGCTTTCCCGACCCCTGCATGGACGATCCCCGCCTTCTCGGCGCGGAACTCGACCTGTCCGCCCTTTGCGGCGCGGATCGCTTCGGCAACATTGGGCGTGACCGTGCCGAGTCGCGGGTTGGGCATCAAGCCGCGCGGGCCGAGGATCTTGCCGAGCCTCCCGACCAGAGACATCAGATCCGGGGTCGCAATCGCTCGATCGAAATCGATCTGTCCTGCCTGCACCTTCTCGGCGAGATCCTCCGCCCCTACAACATCGGCACCCGCGGTCGCGGCCTCCTTGGCGCGGTCGCCGCGCGCGAAAACAGCGACGCGGACGGTCTTGCCGGTGCCGTGCGGCAACATCACAGTGCCGCGCAGATTCTGATCGGGTTTGCGGGTATCGAGATTGAGGTTCATCGCGATCTCGACCGTCTCGTCGAACTTCGCCGAGGCGTGTTCCTTGATCAGTTTGACCGCCTCTTCGAGGGGGTGCGCAACTGCCGGATCGATGCTCTCATAGACCTTCGTGAGCCGTTTTCCTGTCTTGGCCATCTCGTTCACTCCACAACATCGAGCCCCATCGATCGTGCCGAACCAATCAGCATGCGGCACGCGCCGTCGATATCCTTGGCGTTGAGGTCCTGCATCTTCTGCTCGGCGATTTCGCGGATTTGGGCCATCGTCACCCGACCCACAGTGCTACCTTTGCCCGTGGTCTGCGATCCCTTCTCGATCCCCGCCGCCTTCTTGAGAAAATACGTGTTTGGCGGGCTTTTTGTCACGAAAGTGAAGGAGCGATCACCAAAGGCCGTGATCACCACCGGGATCGGCATGCCGGGCTCGAGGTTCTGGGTTGCAGCGTTGAACGCCTTGCAGAACTCCATGATGTTCAGGCCGCGTTGACCGAGGGCCGGGCCGATTGGCGGCGACGGGTTCGCCTTGCCGGCCGGGACGTGCAGCTTGATGATGCCGACGACTTTCTTTGCCATGAGCTAAATTCGGTTCGAAGTTAGACCTTCTCGACCTGCGAGTATTCGAGCTCGACTGGGGTCGCGCGCCCAAAGATCGACACCGCGACCTTTATCCGCGCCTTCTCTTCGTCGACCTCCTCGACGAGCCCGTTAAAGGAGGTGAACGGCCCATCGCAGACCCGGACCTGCTCGCCGACTTCAAAAGTCACAGACGGTTTCGGTCGCTCGATCCCTTCCTGAACTTGCCGCATAATCCGGACTGCCTCGGCCTCGCTGATCGGCGATGGACGGCCACGCCCGCCGAGAAACCCGGTGACCTTGGCGGTATTCTTGACGAGATGCCAGGTCTCGTCGCTGAGATCCAGCTTGATCAACACGTAGCCCGGGAAAAACTTGCGTTCGGAGCTTACCTTGGAGCCGCGCTTGACCTCCACGACCTCTTCCGTCGGCACGAGAATCTCCTCGAACTTGTCGGCGAGGCCCTTTTGCTCGGCCTGCTCACGGATCGAAGCCGCAACCTTCTTCTCGAAGCCCGAATAAACGTGGATCACATACCAGCGGCTGGCCATCTTGCATGCCCCGAAACTACTGCCCCAGCCCGAAGAGGAGCCGCACGCCGGCCGAAAATACTTGATCGACCAGGAAGAAGAAGGCCGCCGCGATAAACACCATCACAAACACCATAGCCGTGGTGACCACGGTTTCCTTGCGGCTCGGCCAAGTGACTCGCGCGACCTCCTGGCGAACCTGGTGAATGAACTCGACTGCGTTCGTCTTTGCCATGACCTGTTGACCTCGAAGGACGGGCAACACCTGAGCCATATCTTCCGCCTCTGCGCGCGTTCCAGCGACCGACGCGACTCATCGCCAAAGCTGGCAGGAGTGGAGGGGCTCGAACCCCCAACCCCCGGTTTTGGAGACCGGTGCTCTACCAGTTGAGCTACACTCCTACACGATCAAGTCCTGCAGCTGCTGCGCTATTTGATAATTTTTGCGACGACGCCGGCGCCGACGGTGCGGCCGCCCTCGCGGATTGCAAAGCGCAGCCCCTCATCCATCGCAATCGGCGCAATCAGCTCGATCTCCATCGAGACGTTGTCGCCCGGCATCACCATCTCGGTCCCC
>JAFAHQ010000028.1 GCA_019237135.1 Alphaproteobacteria bacterium | reverse complement strand
CGCCGCTGTCGATCGCATTGGCGCGTTTCTCGGCGAAGGTTCTGTCCCGCTCCGGCACGAGCGCGATCTGACGCTGCCGGGGCCGCACGGTCAGGTGCCGTGCCGTCTCTATCTGCCCGATGGTGCCGAGCGACCGCCGTTGCTGATCTACGCGCATGGCGGCGGTTTTGTACAAGGCAGCGTGCCGAGCTGGGATGCGATGCTGCGCGAGCTCGTCCGCCAGAGCGGTGTCGCCGCACTCTCGGTCGACTATCGGCTGGCGCCCGAGCACCGGTTTCCGGTGGCGTTCGAGGAGACGGTGGCGATGATCCGGCTTGCCGCTCGCAAAGGCGCCGGTCTCGGCATCGACCCGGCGCGGCTCGCAATCGGCGGCGATTCGGCCGGCGCCAATCTGGCGCTCGCGGCAGCTGTTGCATCGTGCAATGCCGGCGAGCGCGGCCTGGGGTTTATGCTGCTGATCTACGGCTGCTATTCGACTGACACCGAGAGTGCCTCGTGGCAGCGCTTCGGCCGCGGCGCGGGGCTGTCACAGACGCAAATGCGCTGGATCTGGGAAACCTATCTCGAACGGCCGGAGCAGCAGAGCGACTGGCGCGCGGTACCGATGCTGGCCGATCTTGCGGGCTTGCCCCCGGCGCTTCTGATCGTCGGCAGCCTCGACCCGCTGCTCGACGACAGCCGCCACTTGGCCTCGCGCCTCAGAGAGGCCGGCATACCCTGCGAGCTGACCGTCTATGACGGCATCAACCACGGTTTCATCCGCTACGGGCGGCTGATAGCGGCCGCGCGCCGCGCCATCGGCGATTGTGCCGGGGCGTTGCGCAGGGCTCTATCCGCGGCGCAATGACGTTTCGCTGCATGACCGCCCGCAAGTGGCGGGGAGATCGCGGCCTTGCCCCGCCCGGCTGGCGCCAGGGCGTTACTCCCGGTGGCTACCCGCCGCCGGCAGGGGCGCGGGGCGCTGCATCCCGCAGGCTTCTGGCGCTGACTCCCCGCCGCGGCGCTCACCCTCCGCGGCCAAACCGTTTGTCTTTATCTTCGCAGTTCAAAGCCGAGCTGCCAAGCGGCGAGGTGGCTCGGGCTCGGCAGCCTGGCCGGGCTGCCGCTGGGCCTGATCGCCGCGGCTCCGACACCTTTACCATTCTCACTCCTTCTGATCGGGGCAGCAGGGATCTACATCCTCGCCGCGGCGGCCGTATTCGCTCTCCGTTGACAATTAAATCCCCCGAGCCGTGACATCGCGACGCGGAACAGTGACAGACCTCGGTGGAACCGTGTATTCTTAAAGCGCCGTATTGCCTTGCAGCATTGCGTTCGCCAATTTGGAAGAATGATCCGGTCGACTTTCGCGTATTTTAGGTGTAACACTACGAGCGCGTGGGTGAGATCATGATCGGCCCTCCGGGATTGCCCAAGTTCGGACGCCGGGTCTTTTCGTTTGCTGTGCCAAAGCCGGCCCCCTCGCGCCAGCACCATCACACTTGGAAATGGGTCACGGGCTTCTACCTCGCGGGGGTGCTGGCTCACTTCAGCCATCACATGGTCGACCTGCCCGACGGTACTAACCCGTCCTTCGAGGCGCTGACGAGTGCCCCCGTCAGCCTGGTCTGGCCGGCAGATCTGATCGGAACACTGATCGATCCCGGCTGATTGTAGACGCCGCCGACCCACCCATCGGCGCCTCCATTATCGTCAGCCCGCAAAAGGCGATCAGGTAGAACAGCGCTGCCAGGCGCGGCACCGCCAGGAGGTGGTCGAATCCGCTGGAGCACAAAAAGGCCATCAGCGATCCCATAATGACTGCCCCCATGCGTTCGCCGCGGCCGATCGCGCGCGCTGCGCCGGCAAGCGCGGTTCCGGCGAGCAGTACAAAAGAGGCGAGACCCAGTGCGCCGCCTTCGAATAAGCTCATCAAATATTGGTTGAGCATGCGCCAGACGCGGTGCTCGTCATCGGTGAAGTACCAACGCTCGGTGCCCCGAGAGAAATTGCCGTTGACAATGATGTCACGGCCTTGCGGATCGAGCATGCGGACATGACCGATCTCGATTGAGGTGCCGGGAACTGGATCGAAAAACGCCAGCTCGACCGGGCGCCCGAGCCATTCCAGTCTAGCGTTATCTAGGCCCACACTCGAGAAAACCGTGCCGAAGTCCTCCCAGACGCTTGGGATATGGGAGCGGAATGTCGTTCCGCGGCAATTAGCCGAATAGAGGAGCAACTTCTCGCAAAGGATGACTCCCAGCGCGCCCTTCCCGTCCGGTGATCGCAACGTGACAAAGACCCGATATTGCTGGTCTGGCTCGATCGGAACCTTCTGCCCAAAATAGGTCGGCGACCCGGTCCCCAAAGACAGAAAGCGATAACCGCCATCCTGTGCGACGACAAAATTGGTCGGAAAGGGTTCGTCAGGCTTGCGGGCGAGAACGATGCGCGGGTAAGTCCCGAGCCCCATGCCGAAAAGAGCCGTGGGGAGATTATGGTCGCGCAGAGCCAATCCACCGGTCCAGTTACTCTCGCGATCGGCAAGGTCCGGAACCGTCTGTCGGATGCGCTCCGCCATAAAGCCGCTGCCGAAAGCACCCATGACTATCCCGCCAGCCAACATCAGCACCAGCGCGGGAAGAGCCAGAGCGGAGACAGTGCCGGTCCGATCGTGGCGCGCCGCCCACGCCCAGCCCAGACTGGCGGTGAACATCGAGATCAGCGCCGCAGCGTAGGCGGTGCGCGCGAAGGTCACGACCAGGGCATATCCGGCGCCAATGGTGATGCCGAACATCACGAGAAAAGAGCGCGCGCGCGGTCGCAGCATAAAGACCAGCAGAAACGGCAGCGCCATGGCCAGATAAGCGCCGATATATCCGCCACCGATATTCATGCTGGAGAAGGTGCCCACGACACGGTAATCGACTGTGAAGTCGAGAATGCCAGTAAAGAGGGCGCGCTCGACCAGGACCGCCGAGGCGACGAGGGCGAGGCCTGTCGCCATGCCCGCGCTCAACCAGACGGCCGCGTCGCCGTGTGTGCGCATTCTCGCGCGTAGAAAAGGCAGCAGTGCCAGCGCAGTGAAAAAGCCCTTGGCGAGGCGCAGCGCATTGTCAGGGCGCAGATAGACATTATCCGATCCGCCCTCCGGACCGGGTAATGCAAGCCCGAGGGCTCCGCTCAACAAATAGCTGATGAGGCTGAGCACCACTACCACCGCAGGCAGGCCCTCAAGCCGGAAATCGGCACGTCGGGGAGATGCGTGCAATACCAAGATCCCAATCGTGACGAGGATAAACAAATCCGGCTCGCCGACCCGCGTCCAGCCTGTCCAAGGGGTAAGGTCGATGGCCGGCAAAACCGCAGGAACGAGGGCGAGCCATAGAGCAGGCCAACGCCACAACGCCAGTGCGTAGAGTAAGAGGGCGAGGCCTAAGACCCATGGCACCAATGGATAACTGGCGGTGAGGACCGCTGCCAATGCGAAACAGATTGCCGCCGTAACCAACGCAGCGAATGCCGTTGCCGGACGCCTCAGATCAGGCTCTCGCGATCGGGGAGCCACGGACTGCCCCGCAGCGATAGGGGGCGACCGAACTGGGTTTCGTGCCGGCGCCGCCGGTTCAGCGATCCGCTCTCCTTCGAGCATGCTCCAGAAGGCGGGTGTGAGCTTGGCAGCGATCCCGGCCGAGACGGCGGCAATGATCACGTCGCTAAAATCGGGTTGCAGGCTCGGTCTGAACCACCGGCCAACTTCAACCGCGAGCGACAATAGAGCAGCCAGAATAGCGGCGGTCCAGACCTGGGCGCGCCCACTGCCGCGCTGCAGCGCGACCATCACGCCGATCGGCGCGAAGGTTAGTACATGCACGGCAACGCTTTCAGCTGCGTGGGCCTTGGAGACGATGTAGTGATGATAAAAGGGCAGGAGGCCGAATTCGTTGAGCGCGGCCAAAGCTTCCGGCACGGCGCGCCAATGCGGCGACAACAGATCGTTGACGAACGCGACCAAAAGCACATAAGGCAGGATCAGCAGCGGCACGAGGCGCGTCAGAAGGTTGCGCCACCGCGCGGGATCCTGCCCCTCAAACCACATTAGCATGGCCGCGCCGATGACGATGCCGACAGTGCGATAGAGAATCGCCATCAGCGAAGGGGAGGCGGTAAGCACAAGCATCGTCAACATTGTCACGACGGACATCATCACGAAACCGGCGACGGCGATCCTGAAAATGGATCTTCGGCGGCTCGTCAGCGCCAACATTACCCCCAGAGGGACGGTCGCTGCAGTGTCGGCCAGCACAACGAGGACGCGTAGCGGCGTCGAGAGACCCTCGCCTGTCCACGACAACAGCAAATGCGGTAAGGCCCCGAGGCGTCCGCGGAAATCCTCGGCGCTGAGTGCAAAGTCGAACGGAAACAGAAAGAAGAGGAGCAATGCCACCGCGTAGATCGCGCAAGCGATGAGAAGGGCGCGGCGACCCGGTCTCGAAACCTCCCAGAGCACAGAAAATAAGCGGTCGCGCGATACCGAAAACAATACAACCCCGAGCAGCGACCCGAGGCTTTGTGCTTCGATGTAATTGAGCGAGACGGTGCGCGGGGGAAAGAACAGCTGCAGGTATTTGACGACAATCACGAGGGAGAGACAGCAACAGAGCGCCGCTGCGGCAGCTAGCCAGCGCAGCCGCCGCCGTCGAGGCCAGAACACCCCCGTTACGACGAAGCCGAGTGGGACCAGCATCAAGAGGTTCGCTATCCAGTCAGGACGCTGACCCGAGTCGGTTATCAGGTAGGGCGTCGCCAGCAGCTTTCGCCAGGCAACCTCGGGATCGAGCGGAACGAAGTTGAAGCCTGTAGGGCCGAGGACGAGGCTCACATAAGCGATAGCGAGAGCGTAGGCGACTGCCCAGCGAGCAAACCGGCCGCGGCGATACGGGGCGGGTCTGCGATCCGCCATTGAAACCCCGAGGCCGACGATTCTCGCCAACTGTGAATTACGAGCGCCGCCCAAGCGCTCGCGCGCGCAACAGACGGTACCAGATCGCGAGGGCCAGCATGACGACAAGGAAGCCGACCACGAACAACGGGGAGAACCAGTTCTGCGATTGCTGCTCGCCGCCGACTCGGATCATCACCCGGGCGACGTAATCAGGGCTGCGGGCCTCCGCGCTCCAGAAGCCGTCACGGTCGGCGGCGAACGTGAATTTGCCGTCGGTGTCAGTGCGGCCCGTTGCCGCAGGCTTGTTCGGCTCGTCGGGGGCGAACGCGCGTACCTCGGCGTTCCCCATCGGCTTGCCATCCGGGGTCGCGAATTGGGCGGTAACCTCGTGTTGGGCGAAAAGATCGAACGCACCCGCGGGCGATGCGGCGAAGAGATAAAGCGCCGCGACGATGCCTAGCAAGAAAGTACCGGGTCGCCGCCGAGGTGAAGCCGGGCGGCGACAAACCGTCCCAGGGGTGATCATCGACACGCGATCAACATAGCGATCTTTTAATCGTGCACCACCCCGCCGACCGGCCGTGCGCTTGCCCGGCCTCCGATGTCGTGGCACAAGCGAGGCGGGCGGAGGGTCGATGCCGGATTTCGCGATCGAGCGTCAATGTAGGGGGTTGGTGTGTGGAATCGATGAGGCGGGACGCGGACCGCTGGCCGGGCCTGTGGTTGCCGCTGCGGTGATCCTCGAGCCCCGACGGCTCCCTAAAATGCTGCGTGACGGGCTCGATGATTCGAAAGTGCTGACCAGGCAGCAACGCGAGGCCTGCTACTGCGCGCTTCGGCGGTGCGCCGATCGCGGCGCCGCCTGCATTGGAATAGGCGCGGCGAGTGCGGCTGAAATAGATCGCCTCAATATTCTGCGCGCCGCGCTGTTGGCGATGGCACGCGCCGTGACGGTACTCGGGGTGCGCCCCGACATCGCACTCGTCGACGGCGTGATTGCTCCGCCGCTTACTTGCGTAGTGCAAACCGTCGTAAAAGGCGACGCGCTCAGCTTCTCGATCGCCGCCGCCTCCGTGGTTGCCAAGGTCACGCGCGACCGGATCATGCGCGGTCTGGCACCCCGCTACCCCGGCTACGGCTGGGAGACCAACGTTGGATACGCGACCCAAGAGCACGGCGAAGCAATCCGGCGACTCGGCATCACCCGCCATCACCGACGATCGTTCGCGCCGGTGCGGCTCGCTGCCGAGGGTGACCTACCGCTTTTCGCAGCGCTCGCCGTGGGACTCGCGTAAGGGCCGGCCGCGAGCGCCGAGATCGCGTGCCGGGCGACCTTCTTCATCAAGGTCGGCAGGGCATGATCGCCGAGCCGTTCTATCTGGCTCCAAATTCCGTCGACGGCCCCGACGCCGGCGCCGGCCACAACCGCGAGTTCCAGCAGGAAATGGGTGAAGCCGTGGCGCACGGCACCGGGCAGTGGCGACCACGCTACCGCAGCAGGGGCGGCCTGAAGGGCTTCGGCGAACGACCATGGGGAGGCGCGCCAGGGAGTAGATGGGATCTCAATCATACCGCCGAGCAGGCCCTTCTCCGGACGACGCCGCAGCAGCACCGCGCCGTCGGCCCGAGTGAGCCAGAACACGACGCCGTGGCGCAACGGCCGCTCCGGCTTTTCGCCCCGCGCCGGGAAATCTTCCGTCCGGCCGGTTGCCGCGGCCGTGCAGCTGGACCGCCATGGACAAAGAATGCAGCGTGGCCGGTGCGGCGTGCAGATCGTCGCGCCGAGATCCATCAATGCCTGCGCGAAGTCGCCTGCCCGCCGGTCCGGAACCAGCGCGGCCGCAAGGGCTCGCAGGCGCGGTTTAGCCGTCGGCAATGGTTCTGGCACGGCGTAGAGGCGGGCGACGACGCGTTCGACATTGCCGTCGATCGCGGCCCCCGGCCGGTCGAATGCGATCGCAGCAATCGCCGCAGCGGTGTAGTCGCCGATCCCAGGCAATGCGCGCAACGCTTCGGCTTTTTCGGGGAAAACGCCGCAGTGCCGCTCGACTATAGCGCGGGCGCAGGCATGGAGATTGCGGGCGCGCGCGTAATAACCAAGCCCTTGCCAGAGCTGCAGGACTTCGTCGAGCGAGGCTGCGGCGAGCGTCGAAATATCGGGCCAGCGCACCACGAATCGGTCAAAATAACGTCCGACCGTTACCACCGTCGTCTGCTGCAACATGATCTCGCTGAGCCACACGCGATAAGGGTCGGGACGGATGCCCGGCGGTGCCCGCCATGGCAGGTTGCGGCGGTGGCGGTCGTACCAGGCGAGCAAAGCGGCAGATTCGGGCTTTGCCCGGGGGGATGAAGCGTCGGTTCGGATGGATGACATGGGCACGATGAAGTCAGAACGCGACGTCTCGAACGATTCGCTGAGCTTAACCGCCCCGGTCCGCGAGAGCGATCGCCAGCAAGGCTTCCGGGCAGTGGGGATCGCCGTGTCGAAACTCGCTGGGCCGATTGTCGCCAAGCGCGGCGGCGGCATTCTCGTTCGTCTCAAGGCGGACTGGGCGGCAATTATCGGCTCCGATTGGGCTTCGGTGACTTGGCCGTGCGCGCTCGGTCGCGACGGTGTCTTGAAATTGCGTTTGGCATCGACGGCTGCGCTCGAGCTGCAACATCGGGCGCCGCTGCTGATCGAGCGAATCAACCTCTTTTTCGGACGTTCCGTCGTTACCCGCCTGGCGCTGGTGCAAGGACCTCTGCCGCTCGATCTGTCGCCGAGTGATGCGATCGTGCCTAGGCTCGCTGCCGGGGAGGTTGCGGCGCTCGACGAGCGGCTCTCCGTGATCGCCGATCCGGAACTCCGCGCAGCTCTCGGCAGGCTCGGCCACGCCGTCGTCGGCCGTCGGTCCTGAAGCGTTGCGTGCAGGCTGCGAACCCACTAGCATCCACATATTGTAGTAAGGACCCGTCAGATGCAGGAAATCTGGTTCACCCTGCTCGGTATCTTGAGCCTTCTCTTGGTATCGCCAGGATCTCCAGAGGCGGCCGCGCCGCGTTCGATGCTCGCGGACGCGCAGACCGTGCTGCAAATCACCAAGGACGATCGCATCCTCGGCAACCCCGAAGCCCCCATCACGATCGTCGAATATGCCTCGCTGACCTGTCCGCACTGCGCTCATTTTGCGAACGATGTCCTTCCCGAGATCAAGAAGGAGTGGATCGACACCGGGAAAGCCAAATTGGTGCTCCGTGACTTTCCGCTCGACGAACCCGCGTTGCGCGCCGCGATGATCGCGCGCTGCGCGCCGCCGGATCGCTACTATGCCTTTGCCGACACGTTCTTCGCGGCGCAAGAGAAATGGGTGCGGACCGCGGATTATCGCGAAGCGCTAGCACGTCTGGCCAAGCTCGGCGGCATGGGTAAGGAGGCGTTCGACACCTGCCTCAAAAACACCGAGCTGGAGAACAAGATCGTCGAAGGGCGTTTGAAAGCAACACAAGAGCTTGACGTCAATTCGACTCCGACATTCTTTGTTAACGGGAGCAAGCTCGCCGGCGCGCCGACGGTAGAGGAATTCGAAAAGCTACTGTCCAGCCTTGCGGCGAAGTCCTAGCCGTTGAGATGATGATGGGCCGTCGTCGGAAACGCTGATGCAGTTCGACCGGCTGCGCCTTGTTGGATTCAAGTCGTTCGTCGACATCACAGAGATGGCCATTGCGCCCGGCTTGACCGGCATTGTCGGACCGAATGGCTGCGGCAAGTCGAATCTGGTCGAGGCGCTGCGATGGGTGATGGGCGAGACTTCCGCCAAGCGGCTGCGCGGCGGGGAGATGGATGATGTGATTTTCGCCGGCAGCGCCGAACGGCCGGCGCGCAACATCGCTGAGGTCGCGTTAGCGATCGACAACCGCACGCGCGATGCCCCTTTCACCCTCAACGACCGCGACGAGATCGAGGTCGTTCGCCGCATCGAACGTGGCGCCGGCTCGGCCTATCGGGTCAACGGGCACGAGGTGCGGGCGCGTGACGTGCAGCTGCTGTTTGCCGACGCCGCAACCGGCGCTCATTCTGGCGCGATGGTCAGCCAAGGGCGGGTGAATGCGCTGATCGAGGCCAAGCCAGTCGAGCGGCGGCTTCTGCTCGAAGAGGCTGCCGGCACCACTGGGCTTCAGGCGCGACGTCATGAGACCGAGTTGCGACTCAATGCTGCCGAAGGCAACCTGTTACGGCTCGACGACGTCGTCGCGACGATCGAGGCCCAGCTCCAGACCTTGAATAAGCAAGCGCGTCAGGCGCAGCGCTACCGCCGCCTCGGCGAGCACATTCGGCGCACCGAGGCGCTGCTGTTCCACGCTCGCTGGTGCACCGCCGAGGCCGAGGCCCAGCGCATGGCTGGCGAGCTTCGCGCTGCAGAGCGCGCCGTCGGTGAGACGACGGAGCGCGCGCTCGCCGAGCAGCGCGATCGCGAGGCCGCCGAGGCGGCGTTGCCGCCGCTGCGGGTCGCTGAATCGGCCGCAGCGGCCGCGTTGAATCGGCTGACCCATGCCCGCAGCGACCTTGAGCAAGAATTGCAGCGCATCCTCGCCGCGCGCAGCGAAGCCGAGCTGCGGCTTGGCGAGATCATGGGCGACCTGCAGCGCGAGGACGAGCAACTCGCAGAAGCGGCGGGAGCCACCGCCCGGCTGGCCGAGGAGGGCGGGCTGATCGCCCGAGCCGGTGCAGAAGCCGACCCGGAGCGGGAGGTGGCCAGCGATTGCTTGCGCAAAGCGACAACCCGCCTCGCAGAGGCCGAGATGGAGTTGCAGCGTGCGACTGAGACTGCTGCTTCCGCGGAGGCGCGTCGCGCTGCTCTCGAACAGCGCCAACGCGAGCTCGCCGGCCGGCGCTTTCGCCTGGAAACACGGCGCGCCGAGGCTGAACAGGAGCGCCTGGCATTGGCCGCAGTCGCGATACCGGCAGAAGTAATAACTGCCGCAGCGAGTTCTCTCGCCGAGGCGGAACAGCAGGTCGAGGAGTGCCGCGCCGCGGTTGTCGCCGCCGAGCATGAGATGATCGGCCGCCTTGCCGAAGAGCATGCGGCGCTCGAAGCACAACGCCGGATCGAGGCTCGGCTAACCCGCCTCAGGGCGGAAGCCGAGGCGCTCGCAGCGTTGCTCACGACGGCGCCGGAACCAGGCGCCGATCCACCTATCCTTTCGGCTCTGCACGTGGTGGCAGGCTTCGAGACGGCGGTCGGCGCCGTGTTCGAGGAAGAGCTCGCAGCGCCCGTGGCCGATGGCAAAGCCGCGACGGCAGCGAGCTTTTGGGGCAATCTCCCGCAAATCGAGAACGTGGCGGCCTTACCGGAAGGCGTGCGCCCGCTGGCCGACGTGATGACTGCCCCGCCAGCCCTTGCACGCAGTCTCGCGTACGCCGGTTGGGTCGAGAGCGAAGAAGCCGGGCGCGGACTGCAGTGCGGCCTCGCGCCCGGGCAGCGCGTCGTCGACCGCCAGGGTCGGATGTGGCGCTGGGATGGATTCACCCGCATTTCGCCCGGCCCTTCACCGGCCGCCAAGCTGCTGCGCCATAAGAACCGCCTCGTCGTGCTCGCCAGTGAAATCACCAGGGACGAGCAAGCTGCTCGGACGGCGGAGCAAAGCTTCGCCGAGGCGCGCGCCGCCCGCCAGCGCGCAGCCGAGGCCGATCGTCTGAAGCGGTCAGAACTGCGCACGGCGGAGGCGGCTGCTGTCGCTGCCCGCTCGTCGGAAGCTGAGATCACCCGCCGGGCACTGTTGATGGAGACCCGTGTCGCTGCCGCCGCGGCCGCAATCGAGGCCATCGCCGCCGACCTTGCCGAGACGCGAGCCCAAGACGAGGAAACAGAACGCGAGCTGGCCGCACTTCCCGATCCGGCTTTGGCCCGCGCGACGCTGGATGCGAAGCGCCTAGCCGCGGTCGACGCGCGCAGCCGGGAAAGCGACGCCCGTGCGGCGCTCGACAGACTGTGTCGAGACGCCGAGGCGCGCCGCGGGAGGTTGTCGGCGATCGAGCTCGAGGAGCGCTCCTGGCGCCAACGCGGCGAGAAAGCTGCCAGGCAGCGCGCCGCGCTCGTCGAACGCCGCGGAGCCCTCGAGCGCGAGACTGCGAGCCTCCTCGCACGCCCGGCGGCGATCGCCGCAGAGAGCGAGTCGCTGGCGGTTGCCCTCGCCGACGCTGGCGCAAATTGCCGTCACTCGAGCGATTCGCTGGCGTCGGCCGAAACGCGG
>JAFAHQ010000068.1 GCA_019237135.1 Alphaproteobacteria bacterium | reverse complement strand
GTCGTCACGGATTGCCTGAATCAGCAGCCCTTTGGCGTCATAGGCGTTCGACGGGACGACGCATTTGAGTCCGGGGACGGATGTAAAGATGTGGTAGGGGCTTTGCGAATGCTGGGCCGCGGCGCTGCGCCCGGCGCCGATCATCGTGCGAATGACCAGCGGGGTCTTCGCCTTGCCGCCGAACATGTAGCGGAACTTGGCGGCCTGGTTGAAGATCTGGTCGAAGCAGACGCCGAAGAAGTCGGAGAACATCAGCTCGGCAACGGGGCGCAAGCCGGTAACCGCCGCCCCCGCGGCAGCTCCCATGATCGCCGACTCGGTGATCGGCGTGTCGATCACCCGTGCTTCGCCGAATTCCCCGAAGAGCCCTTTGGTCACGCCGAGAACACCGCCATACGCGTCGCGCTGGCCGTCGGTCGCCGCACCGCCGGCGACATCCTCGCCGATCACGACGACCGTCGGGTCGCGGCGCATTTCCTGCGCGAGCGCTTCGTTGAGCGCCTGGCGGATCGATTTCTGCGGCATCGCGGCGGCCCTCAATACGACACGTAAACGTCGGTCAAGAGATCTGCTTCGGCAGGCGGACCAGCCGCACGAGCCGTTTCCACCGCGCGGTCGATCAAGGCCGCGATCTCGGCATCGACCGCATCGAGCTCGGTCGTCTCTAGCAGCGCCGCCTCGCCGACCCGACGGCGGAAATGCTTCAGGCAATCGCGCTGGTCGCGCAATCGCCTGACTTCGTCCTTGCCGCGATAAAGCTGCGCGTCGCCCGAATGGTGGCCGTAAAAGCGGCAGGTATCGACCTCGATGGCACTTGGTCCACCACCCGCGCGGGCGCGCTCGACGGCCTCGCCCGCCGCTTCGTGCACCGCGAAGAAATCGTCGCCGCTGACCCTGACCGCCGGCAGGCCGAACCCGGCCGCGCGCCCGGCGATGTCGTGGCTGCCGACGGCGTAGCCGACCCCGGTTCCTTCGCCGTACTGATTGTTCTCAAAGACGAAGATCGCCGACAGTTTCAGCACCACCGCCATGTTCATCGCCTCGAAGGTTGTGCCTTGATTCGAGCCGCCGTCGCCGGTGAACGACACCGCGACGGTGGGTCGTCCCAATGTCTTGGCGGTCAATGCCGCGCCGACCACGAGCGGCGGCCCGCCGCCGACGATGCCGTTGGCGCCGAGCATGCCGCGGTCGAGATCGGCGATGTGCATCGATCCCCCCTTGCCGCCGCACAGCCCGCCCTTTTTGGCGAACAATTCCTGCATCATCAGAACCGGGTCGCAGCCCTTGGCGATGCTGTGGCCATGACCGCGATGGGTGCTCGCAATGTAGTCCTTTGGCCCGAGATGCGAGCAGACGCCGACGGCCGCGGCCTCCTCCCCGGCGTAGAGATGAACAAACCCGGGAATGCCGCCCTTCGAGAACTCTTCCTGCACTCGCTCCTCGAAGCGGCGGATCGTGACCATGCTGCGATAGGCCTTCAGCAATTCTTCGCGGCTCAGCTGCACGACACCCTCCCTTCGATCTCCCGCTCGATTGGGCGATTCTGCACGCTCGACGGCGGTTTCACAATGTCCCGCCTTCAGCGACGGCTATGCAGGATCTCGCTCAAGGTGACCGGGCGAAAGCCCCAGACGTCAACGCCGACGTCGAATTGCCCCGGCTGCGGCTTCAGTCTGCCGTGGGAGTGGCCGTGCAGATTGACCCAGCCCTTGCCCATGCCGCGCCAGCTGCGAAACGGGTAATGGCAGAGCACCAGGCAAACGCCGTCGACCTCGATCTCGATATAGGACTGGACGCTCGCCCAACCCTCGAGCTCTCTCGCTGCCGGCGGATCGTTGTTGCCGGCGACGAGATGCTTGCGGCCGCGCAGCCGAACAAGAAGATCCGCGACCACTAACGGACGCTGGCGAATGGCGAAATCCCCCAAGTGCCAGACCACGTCTTCCGATCCGACCGTCTCGTTCCACCGCTCGACCAGCGCTTCGTTCATCGCGGCGACCGAGGCGAACGGCCTGCGGTAAAGCCCCAGAGCGCCACCATGGCCGAAATGCGTATCGCTGGTGAAGAAGATCGCCATCCAGTGCCGCCCAGACCCGGTTTTGTTTAGATAGAGGGCGCGGCAGAATCGGGCAACTCACCTTCACAGAGAGGGAGGAAAGGGTGAAACAACAGCTAGCCGCTGCGCCGTCAGGCCGGGGTCACGTGCCGCGCGCCGCGCCGCGCATCGTGCAACGGGAGCGGAGCGACCGTGTGGTTGCTATCGGGCTCCGCGATCCATGGCTGGGCGATCTCTATCATCATTTGTTGACACTACCATGGGGCATTTTTCTGCTCGGTTTCGCCGGCGTTTACCTGACATTGAACGTGCTGTTCGCGCTGTTTTATCTGCTCGGCGGAGATGCGATCGCGAACGCCCGGCCGGGAGTGTTTTCGGACGCCTTCTTCTTCAGTGTGGAGACTCTGTCGACGATCGGCTACGGGCAGATGGCACCGGCGACATTTTACGGAAACGTCGTGATGACCGTCGAAGCGCTATTCGGATTGGCGCTGCTCGCGGTTGCTGCAGGCCTGATGTTCGCCCGGTTCTCCCGGCCGACGGCTCGGGTGGTGTTCAGCAGGGTCGCTGTCGTCAACGAATACAACGGGGTTCCGACCCTATCGTTTCGCCTCGCCAACCAGCGCCGCAACCAAATCCTCGAAGCGCAGGTTTCGGTCGCCATGGTTCGCGACGAGCGCACTTCCGAGGGCGAGTGGATCCGCCGGTTCTACGATCTACAACTGGCGCGCCAACGGAGTTCGATCTTTGCGATGACGTTTACGGTCATGCATCCGATCGACCCCGCGAGCCCTTTATCGAATGCGACCCCGTCATCGTGCGCAGAGCAGGCAACGGAAATCGTCGTGACCGTTACCGGGATCGACGAGACGATCTCGCAACCGGTCCATGCCCGCACCTCTTACCTCGCGCATGAGGTGCTGTGGGGCCATCGTTTCGCGGATGTGTTCACGCAGACCGAAAACGGCCGACTGGCCATCGACTACCGCCGCTTCCACGACACCGAACCGGTAGAGCCACCCGCGCCGAACCAAATCCAATAATGCGCCCGCTTCCGGTCACAAAGTGATGTAAAAGCATTTCACATGAGCTGGTCGGGACAGGGGCCGGGCGGACGCCGCGGCTATCATCACGGCAATCTGCGTGAGGCGCTGATCCGGGCGGCCCTCGACCTGATCGCGAAAAAAGGCCCGGCCGGGTTTACCTTTGCCGATGCCGCACGCTCGGCCGGGGTCAGCGCAGCCGCACCCTATCGCCATTTCCGTGATCGCGACGCGCTGATCGCCGATGTCGCCCGCCGCGGGTTCGAGCTGTTTGCCGCGCATCTCAAGCGCGCTTGGAGCGATGGCCGCCCCGACCCGTTCACTGCCTTCGAGAATGTCGGCCGCTCCTATCTCGCCTTCGCCCATGACGAACCCGCCTATTACTCAGCGATGTTCGAAGCGGGGCTGTCCCTCGACGACGATCCGGGGCTGCGCGAGATTGCCGAGCGCAGCTTTGTCGTATTGCGCGAGGCATCGGAGACCCTGTGCGCTCGCTTGCCTCCGGAACAGCGGCCGCCCGCATTGATGATGAGCCTCCACATCTGGGCGCTGTCGCATGGTATCGCCTCGCTCTTTGCCCGCGGCGACAGCGGACGGCGCAGCCTGCCGATGACGCCAGAGGACCTGCTCGAAGCCGGGGTGCTCGTCTATCTGCGCGGCCTCGGCCTGTTCGCTCCGCCGGCGCAGCCGGAGCGCTGACCCGATCGCGCTTGACAGGCCGGGTTGCGTTGCATATGTGAATGTTCGTAACATTTACATCGAGATTTTCATGAACCTCGCGGCGTATCTGGACGACATCGGCAAGCCGGCTTGGATCGGGCTGACTGTCGTTAGCTTCATCCTGTTCTGGCCGCTCGGCCTCGTGGTTCTCGGTTATCTGATAGGGAGTGGACGAATGGCATGCTGGGCACATAACGGCAGGGGCCGTTGGCAGCACGGTGGGGACCGCTGGCAACGCCATGAGGACCGCTGGCAGCGCCGTATGGAACGCCTACAGCAGCGGATCGAACAGATGCAGGCTCTGGCCGAACAGTGGGGCGGCGGTCGTGGCTTTCGCCGGTCAAGCGGCAATCGTGCCTTTGACGAGTATCGCGACGAGACCCTGCGGCGGCTCGAAGAGGAGCAGCGGGAATTCAAAGAGTTTCTCGACCGCTTGCGGCACGCCAAGGACAAGGCTGAATTCGACCAGTTCATGGCCGAACACCGCCGGCCTCGAGACGAGACACCGCAGCCGCAAGCCGGCTAGCCAGCCGTTAGACGGTGCCGCGCGCTCGTAAGGCCGCGATGGCCTCGGTGTCGTAGCCAAGCTCGCCCAGGATTGCGTCAGTGTGCTCGCCCTGATCGGGTGTCGGGCGCAGCTCGTCGGGCTGCGGGTAACGGCTCAGATGGATCGGCTGGCCGACGACTTTCTGCGGCCCGAGTTTGGGATGGCTGACTGGCTTGGCGATGCCGAGATGCTGAACCTGCGGGTCGGCGAAAGTCTGGTCGATCGTATTGATCGGCCCGCACGGCACACCGGCCTTCGTCAGCAGCTCGACCCAATAGGCATTCGGATGCCGGCGCATGATCTCGTTCAGATGGGCGATCAGCGCCGCGCGGTTTTTGGCGCGGGCGACCACCGTCGCGAAGTCAGGATTGGCAAGCAGGTCCTTGGCACCGGCCGCCTCACAGAATCGGCGCCATAGATTGTCACCCGAAGCAGCGATATTGATGTAACCGTCGGCGGTTTGGAACATGCCGGTACCCGGCGACGTCGGGTGGAAGTTTCCTTCCTGGCCGGCGACCTCACCCTTCATCAAATAACGCGCCCCCTGGAAGTCGAGCATGAAGATCTGCGCCTCGAGCAACGAGGTGTGGACCCATTGCCCCTCGCCAGTGCGCTCGCGATTGAGCAACGCCAGCACGATCCCATAGGACAGCAGCAGCCCGGCCGAGGTGTCGTTGATCGCGATGCCGACACGCACCGGGCCTTGCCCGGGATGGCCGGTGATCGACATCAGCCCGCCCATGCCCTGCGCGATCTGATCGACCCCGGCGCGTCCGGCGTAGGGTCCGTCCTGGCCGAAGCCGGAAATGCTGCCGTAGACGATGCGCGGGTTGACCTTGCGCACCGCCTCGTAATCGATGCCGAGCCGGTGTTTCACGTCGGATTTGTAATTCTCGACGATGACGTCAGCGCGTTTGGCCAGCTTGAAGAAGATCTCGCGGCCTTCGTTGCTTTTCAGGTTCAATGTCATTGCCCGCTTATTGCGGTGCAGGTTCTGGAAGTCTGGCCCGTCACGGCGGCTGCCTGTGGCGTCGACCAGCTCGCCGGACGGTTCGATCTTGATGACCTGGGCCCCCCAATCGGCAAGCTGGCGCACCGCCGTTGGTCCGGCGCGATGCGCGGTCAGGTCGATGACCAGAAAATCGTTCAAGGGCAACGCGGGCGACGTCATCGGCGCATTCTCCATTGTTGATAAGAAAAAAGCGGCACCTTCAACCTCGCGGACCTCCGCGGAAGGCCGCATCGGCGGCCTGCCGTTGCGCCGGCGAGAGGCTCGCATAAAGCGCTTCGAGCGCGGGCAAAAGCTTTTTCAACCCGGCGAGCTCAACTTCGTCATACTGGATCTCGGCGCGCAACTCGTCGACGGCCGAAGCATTGGCCGGCGGCTGATGCGGAGCGCTCGCCTCGGCTCGGGCGTTGGCCCGAAGCGCATTGGCGAACACGCCGAATGGTGCTTCCTGGGCAGGGGTTATTTGCAGCCTTTGATGGAGGCTGGCGATGTTTGCCTCGACATCGGGCGCCGGCGCAGGATTGGGTTGCGCCTGAGCCAATATGACGCTGATACGTGCCGGCGGCTGCCCTCCCGCCACCTCGACCGGGGAGCCGACGATAATCAGCCAGCCGCTCACCAGCCCGGCGACGACGGATCGGCTGCTGTTTCGTGACATTGTTCCGAACCCCTTTTCGCTGCACATGACCGGCCATTATAGGCATGGACGGCGATCGCGGTCCCTGCAGTCACTCGATCCATCCGAGTAGCCATGCGCAACCGGAAGACCGAACCGTCGATTTCACGATATGAGTCCAAGTGAACCGGCGTGCTACGCTCCATCCAGGGATCGGATGAAGGGAATTTGACCATGGCGTATGATCTGTTGATCCGTAATGGCCGCATCGTCGACGGCTCGGGGATGCCTTCTTTCCGCGGCGACGTCGGGGTCAAGGACGGCAAGATCTCTGAGATCGGCAAATTGACCGGGCCGGCGAAACGGACGATCGACGCCGAGGGCCGGGTCGTGGCGCCCGGCTTTATCGACAACCACTGCCATTACGATGCCCAGGTCACCTGGGACCCGCTATGCACGTTCTCCTGCGACCACGGCGCTACCTCGGTGATCTTCGGCAATTGCTCGCTGTCTTTGGCGCCGGTGCGCAAGGGATCGGAGCGGCGCCTGTCGGAGTTCCTGTCCTATGTCGAGGCGATCCCGATGGAGGTGCTCGACACCCTCGAATTCACCTGGGAGACCTTTCCTGAATATCTCGACCAGATGGATCACCATCTCGGCGTCAATGTCGGCAATCTGATCGGCCACACGCCCGTCCGCTACTACGTAATGGGCGACGATTGCCAGAAGCGCACCGCCACCGACGGCGAAATCAAACAGATGCAGGACCTCGTGCGCGACGGCATGAAGGCCGGCGCGCTCGGCCTGTCCGTGTCGCGCAACCAGGGCCATTTCGACCCGCAGGGTGTGCACATCCCGGCGATCTGGGCAGACGAGAAGGAGATCTTCGCTCTCGGCGACGTATTGCGCCACCTCGGCACCGGACTGATTCAATCCGGCGGCGGCAACGGTGCGGAGATGAAGGACGGGCTGATGAGCAGGCTCAGCGAGGAAACCGGGCGACCCGTCGTCTATAACAATCTCGGCCAGACGATGCGCCGGCCCGGCCAATGGCAGAAGCATATGGCCCAGGTGGATGCAACGACCGCGAAAGGCATCCGCGCCTTCCCGATGTGCACGCCGAACCGCATCACCGACCATTTCACGATGCGCAACACCCAGACCTTCCGCGGCCTGGCGGTCTGGCATCCGATTTGTCTCTCGTCGCACGAGGAGATGCTGAAGGCCTATGCCGATCCGGAAGTCCGCAAAAAGCTCCACGAGGAAGCGATCGAATTCAAGAATGGGCCGGCGATCGGCATCTGCAGCACTTGGTGGGATTACATGGTGGCCCAGACCGCGGTGCTCGAGAAAAACAAGTGGATGGAGGGCAAGACCCTTGGCGAGATCGCCAAGACCCAGGGCAAGGGCATCATCGACTGCTTCCTCGACCTGGCGATCGAGGAAAACCTCGACACCGAGTGGCTGCACGGCGAGAACAACGTCGATGACG
>JAFAHQ010000399.1 GCA_019237135.1 Alphaproteobacteria bacterium | reverse complement strand
CCGCAGCTCGGTCCACGACGCATATTCTTGGCCGGATTAACGCAACGTTTCTGATGTAGTGGCGATCTCCACGAAATCGCCACGATCGCTCTCTCGTCTTGCCGGTGCCGTCGCGCAATATTCCGCGCGCTTCCGGCTCAGGAAATTAATTGCAGAGGTTCCTCGTGAACGGCCCCACCGCAACCCTCTCGATCGTCCCGCTGTTTCTCAACGCCGACCCCGTCGTCAAAGGCGTGTTGCTGCTGTTGCTCGCCGCCTCGGTGTGGAGTTGGGCGGTCATCATCGACAAGCTCTGGCGGCTTGGAGCGGCGAGCCGATCGGCGCGCGATCACGAAGCAAGGGCCGCGGCCGCACAGTCGGCTCGAGAGCTGCTGGCGACGGAGGCCCGAGGACATAGCGGCGATCCGGCCGGCCTGATGCTTTCGATCGGGTGGGCAGAGAGCATCGCCGGGCAGGCGTCCGAAGCCGAAACCGCCGGCGAGCGACGAGATCGCATCGAGCGCGCAATGCGGCTGGCGCTCAACGCCGAATTGCGTCGCCTCGAGGTGCGTCTGCCGTTTCTCGCCACACTCGGTTCGGCGGCACCGTTCATCGGCCTCTTTGGCACCGTCTGGGGGATCATGCGAAGCTTTGAAGGGATCGCCGCGGCGCACAACACCAGCCTCGCGGTCGTGGCACCGGGGATCGCCGAGGCCTTGTTCGCCACCGCTATGGGCCTCGCGGCGGCAATCCCGGCGGTCGTCGCCTACAATAAGATCACCGTCGATCTCGGTCGTTTCGCTGGGCGCATGCAGGGTCTGATCGGGCGCTCCGCAGGGTTGCTTTCGCGACCTCCGTTGGAGGCTTGAGGGATGGCCTTTTCACTGCCTGCCTCAAGCGACGCCGGCGAGGACCGCTATCAGCCGCTCGCTGAGATCAATGTGACGCCAATGGTTGACGTCATGCTGGTGCTGCTGGTCATCTTCATGGTCACAGCCCCGCTGCTCACCGTGGGGGTGCCGCTCGATCTGCCGAAGACGCAAGCGGCGGCGATCGCAGATCCAAAACCCCCCGTTATCCTCAGCCTGAACCGGGCGGGCGAGGTGTTTATCGGCGACGAGCGGATCGACCCCGGCGATCTCGTCGCAAGGCTTTCCGGGCTCGCCGCGGAAGATCCAACGCGGATCGTCTATGTGCGGGGTGACCAGACGATAAGCTACGCGCAGCTGATGGAGGCTCTCGGCGTCGTCAACCGCGCGGGCTTCGCCAAGGTTTCGCTGGTCGCAGAGGCCGTCGGTTCGAAGTGAGCGAAATCAAACTACCGCTGGGTTTGTCGGTTGCGGGACACGCGGTTGGCCTGGCGCTGCTGATCCTGCTGCTGCCTACCAGCATCCCAACGGTTCCGGAACCGCTCGCCACCGGCGGGATCGAGGTGGTCCTCGCGCCATTGCCCAAGCCCGAAGAACCACCGCAGCAGGCCGAAACACCTCCGCCTGTCGCGACCCCGCCGCCCGAGCCGGAGCCGCCGCCGCCGGACGAGCCGGTCGCCGCCGTCGAGCCCCCGCCGCCGGTGCCCGAGGTTCCTGCCCCGGTGGTCGAGCCTCCGCCGCCTCCAGCGCCGCGTAAACCCACCGTCAAGCCGCCAAAGCCTGTCCGTCACCAGTTGGAGCAGGCTGCGCCAAGCCCGACGCCCGCGCCGTCTCAACCCACACCGGCGGCGGTCGCTGCACCACAGACCGCCTACGCACCGACGCCGGTACCTGCACCGGTCCCGTCGACCGAGGTCAGCCCTGGTTACCGTGCCCTGCTGAGCGCCTGGCTCGAAAATCACAAACGCTACCCCGATTCCGCCCGGCAACGGGGCGAGGAGGGTCGTGCAGTCTTGCGTTTCGCGGTCGACCGCAGCGGCCGCGTCCTCGACTTCGCCGTAGCCCAGAGCTCGGGCTATCCGGATCTCGACGCATCGCTCGAGGAGATGATGAGCGGCGCCCTACTGCCGCCGTTTCCGGCGAGCATGACCCAGCCGCGTATCGACGTCTCGGTAACGATCCGGTTCAGCCTCGCGCGATGAGGTGGACGACGCCCGCTCGTTTCGATCCGGCCTATAGATTTGCGCTGATCGTCCGTCCCGGGACAAGAAAGGCCCGATCCCATCTCGACCATCTTCCGGGAGACGGTCGACCGGGGTTGCGATCGCTGCGCCAGCAGACATTTGCGCCGGGCGGCACATCGATGAACTTGGTCGCATTGTTGGGCATCGTAAACTCAAGGGTCGAGATGTAGCCGTCATCACGGGCGTCGCAATCCGGGTTCGCAGTGATCACAGCTTCGACATTGATCAGCGGGAAATCCGGATTGCTCAACATCAGTCTTCCCGGACCCGGGGCCTGCGGCGCACAGGAGCAAGTGCAGAGCAGCACTATCGGCAGGATTCTGGATCGCACTGTGTTGCTCTCTCGGTCGAGTGCCCGAAGCTAACAATCTTTGCGCGGGTTCCGCACCATCGCGGTCGCCGTTTACGCTATATAGCGGCTGCCGCGATCTGATCAAAGACCGACCGGCCCTGTCGCGTGTTAGTCGAACAGCGACAGGTCGATCGCGTCGCCCATCTTGTTGTAGCCGAGGTCACTCGGATGCAGGTGGTCGTCGCAATCGTAGATCGGCAGCATGCGAGCCCGATGTTCCGGGTCGCGCAAAGCCTGGTCGAAATCGACCACAGCGTCAAAGGCGCCGCCCTCGCGGATCCACTCATTGACCGCGACACGTGTGCGTTCGCGCTCCGGCGTCCAGGCGCCCGGCAGGAAGGTCTCATTTTCGAACCCGGTCAATGTGGCCCCGAAAATCTTGATACCGCGGGAATGGGCGCGTAGCGCGAGCTGCTTCAGGCCAGCGATCATTTGATCGGCATTGACCTCCTCCTCGGGCTTGGCCCACCGGTTGCGGATGTCGTTGGTGCCGAGCATGATGATCACATGCGTGACCCCCGGTTGCGCGAGCACATCGCGATCGAAGCGGCGCAAGCCGCTGTCACCGCGGATGTCGTGGAGGATCCGGTTACCGCCGAGCCCTTGGTTCATCACTCCCATCGGGCGACCGCGCGGCCGCGCCTGAAGCCGCCGGGAGAGCTGATCGGGCCATCGGCAATGCGCGTCGAGGGTCGAAATGTTGGCGTCGGTCAGCGAGTCGCCGAGTGCCACGACCCCGCCCGTATCTGCGGAAGCCAGGACGTCGACGCCACTGACGAAAAACCAATCGCCGGTTATCTGACCGACCGGCATGACGACCGAGGCGGTGAAGTCGCCGGGAGGCGAGACGTAGTTCGTCTGGCGCGCGTAGCGACCGGTGATCCCGAAGCTTGGCGACAGCTCCTCGGGCAGGTAGATGCTGACGGCGACGTCCGCCAGGGGCGGGAGGTCGAGCGCAACCGGGTCGCTGACGAGCAGCGCACCCGCCGCGATCGTGGCGGAGTCGGCACCGCCAAAGGTGAGCTTCCGATCCGAGCTGGATACGATGCCGGGGCCGGGGCCGCGCAACGCGATCCGCGCCGCACCGACGGTCAGCTTGCGGCTACCATAGGCGTTCGACAACCGCACCCGCAGGGTGTCGCCGCCGAGGCTCGTGCGCGCGGTCATCCGCAAGGTCTGATTGCTGAACGCAGCACCCTCGGCGGGCGCCGGAGCCGTGGTCCAGGTGCCGACCCAATGTTGATTGTCTGGCATGTCGATTTCTCCTTGCCCGATCTCGAAAGTGTGATTGTGGTCGGCAAATCTTATGTCCGAGGATATCCCTTAGCCAACGCAAAGCGCAGCCGATCCCGGCGCGCGGGTCATCCTGCGCCGAGCTAGCCACTTTAGTTCGGATGGTCAGTGCACGCAGAGCCGAATTTCGCCGTCGAACACGAGGGAAGGCATGGCAGCCTGTTGATCGTGGCGCTTCTGGCGCCCCTCGCCGGCGCTGCGTCGGGGTTGCTGGGCGCGATTTTTCGGCTTGCGCTCGATCAGGCGGACCACTTTCGCGATACGCTGATCATCCGCGCTCATGACGAGAGGCTTGCCGGCTTCTTGCTCGTTATCGCCGCCAGTGCTGGTGCTGTCGCCATTGCGGCGTGGCTTGTCCGCCGCTTCTCTCCCCCGGCTTCGGGAAGCGGCATTCCGCATGTCGAGGCCGTGCTGAGCGGCGAGTTGCCATCGGCGCCAGCCTGGCTGATACCGGTGAAGTTTTTTGGCGGGCTGCTCGCGATTGGTGCCGGGCTGGCGCTTGGCCGCGAGGGCCCGAGCGTGCAAATGGGAGCAGCGATCGGCGATTTCGTCGGCAGGGTCTCCCGCCGCCGCTGGTCGGACCGCCGCGTGCTGCTCGCGGCCGGTGCGGGTGCGGGAATCGCCACTGCGTTCAACGCACCGATTGCCGGCGCCGTTTTTGTGCTCGAGGAGCTTGTGCGGCGGTTCGATGCCCGCATCGCGATCGCCGCGCTCGGTGCCTCGGCGGGAGCGATCGCAGTGGCACGCGTGCTGCTCGGTCCGGCTCCCGACTTCCATGTCGAGCCACTAGCGTATGCCGGTGTTCAAGCGTGGCCGTTTTTTGTTGCGCTGGGCGCAGTCGCCGGACTTGTGGCGACCCTGTACAATGGCACGCTGCTCGGAGCAACCCGGGTGGCGGAGCGGCTTGGCCGCTGGCCTGTGGAACTTCGGGCGGGTGTCATCGGCGCCGCGGTCGGAACAATCGCTTGGTTCGCGCCCGGATTGGTCGGGGGCGGTGACCAGATCACCCAGAACGTACTGGCGCGCGAAGCGGCCATAGCGACGATCCCGCTGGCTTTTCTGCTGCGCTTCGCTCTCGGCGCGGTGTCGTACGCGGCGGCTACTCCTGGCGGGCTGTTCGCGCCGCTGCTGGTGCTGGGTGCGCAGCTCGGCATGCTCTTTGGCGCAAGCTGCCGGCTGGCTTTCCCCGAACTCGACATCGACCCGGAACAATTTGCCGTCGTCGGGATGGCGGCCTTTTTCGCTGGCGTCGTACAGGCTCCGGTTACCGGTATCGTGCTAGTCACCGAGATGACGGGGGGCTTTACGATGTTTCTGCCCATGCTTGGAGCGTGCTTCTCGTCGATGCTGGTGCCGAACTTGCTGCACAGCGCGCCGATTTACGAATCATTGCGGGAGCGGATGGTTCGCCATCAGCGACTCGAGAACCTTACTCGAACGGCAGGTGCACGATCAGGAAATAGCCGTTGATCATCAGCAGCGACGCCACGACGGCAAGGCCGCCGCTCAATTTGATCAGCGAGCGCGAAGCGGCGACAATGCTGACCGACCCTATCACGATCGCTATCTGGAACAGCGCCTCCGCGAAGTCGAAATTGGGATCGCGTTCGGCCGCGTGATCGCGTTTGGCTTCCCATTCCTTGGCCTTCGCGAGCAGCTCTTTTTTGCCCTCACCGGTCGAAGGATCGCTTTCATACCGCTCGGCCCGAGAACGATAGCGTTTGATCGCTTCTTCGAACTTGGCCTTGGCCGCATCCTGCATGTCGGGTTGGGCGAGTAGCTGCACTTCGAGTTCCTCGGCGACGGTCTGATATACGGTTTGCCGGATATATTTCGATTGATAATACCCATAGACGTCAGAAGCTTGAATGTTGGCGCTCAGCATCACTTTCGTCGCGTTCGAACCGCCGAGCGAGGTGATCGCGAGGAGCATCGCGACGATGCCGAGATAAATCGCGGCGTATTTTCGAAACGTCGCGTCCCTCTCGGCGCCGTTGGCCTCGTGCCCACGATGGATCGTCTCGGCAATCTCGTTTGCTTCCATTCGGTCCCTCCGGCCGCTTGCCAGGATCGGCGAATTATATCATTCATTTCTATGTGCGATCGCCGGATCACCAAGCTCTGTAACCTGCGGTACTCTCTGCCAATGTACAGCTATATCGTGCGTCGCTTGGCCTTCGGCGCACTCACCGTGATCGGCGTTTCCATAATTGTGTTCATAGTGTTGCGCATTCTACCGGGAGACCCACTGGTTGCTTTATTCGGCGCGGAGGGCTACACCAAGCTCAGCGAAGCCGAGCGCGCCCACTATATGGCAGAGCTCGGATTGAGCGACCCGCTCATCGTGCAATACTTCCACTGGGTCGCCGACATCGCGCACGGCAACCTAGGCAGGTCGTTCTTCCGGGCCGAAAGCGTGGGTGAGATGATCTTGCGACGGGGCCCGCTGACCGCGGAAATCGGCATCCTGGCAGTGATCCTGTCCTGGATCGTCGGGATCCCGGTGGCGATCGTCAGCGCGCTGCGCCCGAACAGCCTGGGGGACAATGTCTCCCGATTCATCAGCATCGTGTTTCTGGCCGTTCCCGGCTTTTGGCTCGGAATGCTGATCGTCCTCGCCTTGCTGTTCTGGTTCGGCTATCGAGCGCCACTGGCTGGAGCATCGCTTCTGGCCGACCCTTGGAAAAACCTGCAAATCGTCATCGGACCGGCCGTCGTGCTGGGTCTGGGGCAGGGCGCCTATATCGCCCGCATGGCCCGCTCCAGTCTCTTGGAGGTCATCCGCGAGGATTATGTGCGCACCGCCCGCGCCAAGGGACTGGGCCGGCGTCCCGTGCTAAGGCTACACGCCTTGCCTAACGCGTTGCTGCCGGTCGTCACCTTGTCGGGTATTCTGCTGGGGTTCGTCCTAGCCGGGTCGATCCCGGTCGAACGCGCGTTCGGGACCCCCGGGCTCGGATACGCGATGTTCACCGCGGTCAGCGAGCGCGATGTCTTCGTAATGCAGAATTTGGTGTTCTTGTATGCTTGCGTGTTCGTAGTGCTGAACATTCTCGTCGATTTGACGATTGCGTGGCTGGACCCGAGGATCCGTTACCGATGACCGCTACCGAGCCTGAACGCGCTTATGCGCCACAGCAGGGTCTGAGGACCGAGCATTCCCTGCTGCAACGGGCCGGACGTGGCCTAACGACGTTTGCCAGACGCTCACCGCTATCGGCCTTTTGGGGGTGCGTCGTCGCGGCCATCCTCGTCATGGCTATCGCAGCACCCGCGTTTGCGCCCCACGGACCGTTGAAGTCCGATTTCAGAGCAATGTCGAAACCGCCCGACGCCAAGCACTATTTCGGCACTGACCAGATCGGCAGAGATACGTTGAGCAGGGTCATCTACGGCAGCCGAGCGTCACTGACCGTAGCCATCGGCGCAGTGCTGTTCGGCACCACGCTCGGTGCCTTGTGGGGATTGGCGAGCGGGTACTTCGGCGGACGCTTCGATATCGTCAGTCAGCGCATCATCGAGTTTCTGCAATCCTTTCCGGATCTGATATTGGCGATGGCCATCGCTATGGCTTTGGGCGCAGGCATCGGCACGGTGATCGTCGCCATTGCCATTACCCGAATCCCGTTTGGCGGGCGAGTAATCCGGGCAGTAGTGCTGTCGCTGAAGGAGATGTCTTATGTCGAGGCCGCGCGCGGCCTCGGTGCCTCGCATCTGCGGATGATGCTGCGACACATTTTGCCGCAATGCGTGGCGCCCTACCTGATCCTCGCCACAACTCATTTGGGCGTCGCGATCATCATCGAGGCGGCGCTCGGCTTTCTGGGGGTCGGCATTCCGCCGCCGACCCCGACCTGGGGCAACATGCTGGCCGATTCCTTGAACGCCGGCCTCGTCCCGCCATGGTGGCTGGTGCTGTTCCCGGGCGTCGCCATCACGATCACCGTGCTCGCCTTCAATCTCTTGGGTGACGGCATCCGCGACATCCTCGATCCGCGCCTGCGTGGCGCCGTGTGATCCTTGCTTCCGCGCTTAAGCCTCAGGGCGCTTGGCCAACGGCAGCGTCACACCATCGTCGTGCAGGTGGCATGAGACCCAATGCCCTGACAGCGCTTGGCGCAGGACGGGCACCTCGTGGCGGCAGCGGGCAAACGCGTAAGGGCAGCGCGTGTGGAAATGGCATCCTGGAGGAGGCTTGATCGGGCTCGGCACATCGCCTGTCAGGATCACGCGCTTTCGGTCCCTGGCGCCGTATTTCGGGATTGGCACCGCCGAGAGCAGCGCCTCGGTATAGGGGTGCAGCGGGGTCTCGAATAAGCTCGTTTTGTCGGTGGTCTCGACGATGCGCCCGAGATACATCACCGCCACTCGGTCGCTGATGTGCTCGACTACGGCGAGGTCGTGGGCGACGAACAGGTAAGACAGCCCGAGTTCGTCCTGGAGGTCCATCAAGAGATTGATAATTTGGGCCTGGATCGATACGTCGAGGGCCGAGACCGGCTCGTCGCTGACGATCAGTTCGGGGCTCAACGCCAGGGCGCGCGCGATCCCGATACGTTGGCGCTGCCCGCCCGAAAACTCGTGTGGGTAGGACTCCATCAGCTCACGCCGCAAGCCGACGCGCTCGAACAAATGAGTGACCCGCTCGCGACGTTCTTTTGGCGTGGCGATCCGATGAATGGTCAGTGGTTCGCCGACGATCTCACCTGCCGACATTCGTGGATTGAGCGACGCATAGGGGTCCTGATAAATCATCTGCATCTGGCGCCGATACGGCAGCATCTGCGCCGTATCGAGGTCGGTAATGTCCTCCCCATTGACCATGATCTTCCCCTCGGTCGGCTCGAGCAACTTCAATAGGGTTCGGCCGGCGGTCGACTTGCCGCAGCCGCTCTCGCCGACGAGCCCAAGGGTTTCGCCACGGCCGATGCGGAATGACACGCCGTCGACAGCGTAGACCTGACCAGAGACGCGCGAAAAAATACCTTTGTATAGCGGGAAATGTTTTTTGAGGCCCTGCACCTCTAACAGCGGGGCCGGCCCTTTACCGCTGCGCCGATCGGGCGACTGCACGCTCACGAACTTCCGCCCAGCAGCCGATCGGCGTGCCAGCAGGAAATCCAGTGACCCGGCCGGTGCTGTACTAGCGGTGGATAATCGGCGCGGCACTTGTCGGTGGCGAACCCGCAGCGCGGGGCGAAGGTGCAGCCATACGGCAGATCGGCGAGTGAGGGAACCATCCCCTTGATCTCGGTCAGCCGTACGCGGCGGCTGTTGGTGTGCGCTGCGACCTCGAGATTGGGGATCGAACCCAGCAATCCCATGGTATATGGGTGCCCAGGGCTCTCGAACAGATCTTTGGAGCTCGCTTCCTCGACCTTTCTGCCAGCATACATCACTATCACTCGGTCGGCGTTTTCGGCGACTACGCCCAAATCGTGGGTGATCAGGATAATCGCGGTGCCCAGCCTTTCCTGAAGTTCCCGCATCAGGTCGAGGATCTGAGCCTGGATCGTGACGTCGAGCGCGGTGGTCGGCTCGTCGGCGATCAGCACTTTCGGACCGCACGACAGCGCCATGGCGATCATTACCCGCTGACGCATGCCGCCGGAGAGCTGATGGGGATAGGCGTGTACGCGACGCTCGGGCTCGGGGATATGCACGCGGCGGAGCATCTCCACCGCCTGGTCGAAAGCCTCGCGCCGCGACAGCCCCTGGTGAAGGACGATCGCCTCGCTGATCTGACGCCCCACCGTCATCAGCGGGTTCAACGATGTCATCGGCTCTTGAAAAATCATAGAGATTTCATTGCCGCGGATTGCCTCCATCTCGCTTTCGGTCAGATCGAGCAGGTTCGCGCCGGCAAAGCGGATAGCGCCTTCGACGATACGCCCCGGCGGGCTGGCCACAAGACGCAGGATGGACAGCGCGGTGACGCTCTTGCCGCAGCCGGACTCGCCTACGACGCCCAATGTCTCGCCGCTACGCACGGCATAGGAGACGCCGTCGACCGCGCGCACGACGCCTCCGGTGGTGAAAAAGTGGGTCTTCAGATTTTCGATCTCCAGAATGGTCTCGTCCGGCACCAAGCCGGGCCTCGCTCTGGCCTGTTCGATTGGCCTTACCTGATTCAAGACATGGCTCCCGCGATTTGCTTGTGATACTTGACGCCCGGAAGTTCGATCGGCGTTACATCACAGCACGCCGCGCTCATTTCTGAAAAGACCGAAGGGAGGAACCGCCATGAATGACCCGCGTTTGGAAGATCCGTGGTGGACCCGCCGCCAATTTCTGCGGGGCAGCACTGCCGCTGTCGCGAGCGCCTATGGTCTATTTCCGGGCTTAGCACCCGCCGCGGAGATTCCCGACAAATATGACGGCTCTAAATTCAGGCTCAAGGCGCCCGAGCCCGATGCCAAACCGGGCGGCGTGCTGCGGATGGGCATCCCGAACCGTCCGCCGCACTTCGATCTTCATCAGTCCGGGACCTTTTTCAATCTCGGCGCCATGGCGTGCATGTTCGACAATTTGATCCGGCGGGACCCCTTCGACCGCAACAATGTGATCCCGGATCTGGCTCATAGTTGGGAAATCGCCGAGGACGGCAAGACCTACACTTTCTTCCTGCGCAAGGATGTGCAATTTCACGACGGCGCGGAGCTAACTGCCGAGGACGTGAAGGCCACCTTCGACCGCATTGCCAAGCCGCCGTCGGGCATCAGCATTCCGCGCAGCATCCTGTTCAAATCGGTCAACGAGATCAATGCGCCCGACAAGTACACCGTCGAGTTCAAATTGTCGGAAGCCCGTCCGGTCAACTTCATGATGTCGGCGATCGCCAGCGGCTGGAACGTAATCGTCCGAAAGAAGACTCTCGAGGACAACAACTACAACCTGCGCAAAGTGGTCGTCTATCCCGGAACCGGCCCATTTCGCTCTGTCAAGCGCGTCGAGAATGAAATCTGGGTGATGGAGCGGAACCCGAACTATTGGAACAAAGGCCTCCCCTATGTCGACGGCATCGAATTCTATAATGTCCTGCCGTTCACGCCTGAGATGGCGTCGGCGATATTGTCGGGCCGGGTCGACTATGTCCGCGCCACCGATCCGGCTACCGTGCGCAAAGCCAAGTCGACACCAGGGATGTCGACGGCCACCTATTATCAGAGCGTGATCCACGCGACCTGGGTCAACACCAACCGAAAACCGCTGGACGACCCGCGGGTACGCCGCGCTATGCATCTGGTGCTCGACCAGCCGGTGCTCGTCGAGGTCGTCAAGGATGTGGCACCGCTGATCGTCGGGGGCTTCATCTACCCGTTTTCGGAGTTCGCCACGCCGCCGGAAGAACTCGCCAAGCGCCTCGGTTACCAGCCTGACCCCACGGCCTCGATCCAGGAAGCCCGTGCATTAATGGCGGCGGCGGGTCAAGCTGGCGGCATGAAAGGTTTGGATTATCTGGTGCGGGACCTCGCTCATCACAAACTGTGGGCGCAAGCGATCCAGGCAATGCTGCAGCAGACGCTCAACATCGAATGCAATCTGCGTACCGTCGTCGAGTCGGTGTGGTTCGACGATGTCAAAAACGGTAACTACGACTTGGCGATCGGGGCGATTGTTTCGACTTTGCTCGACCCTTCTGATTACTTTAACGCGTGGTACGGCAAAGACGGCCCACAGAACTACTCGTTCTGGGACAACAAGGACTTCCAGGCCCTGTCGGCGCAGGTCGATCGGGAGGTCGATGCTACCAAGCGCCTGCCATTAATCAGGCAGGCGGAAGCCGTTATGGAACAAGACCCGCCGCTGCTGCCTGTGGCCTGGGAAAAGATCAACGATGTCTGGTACGACTACGTCAAAGGCCACAATCCCGCCGGGTATTTCGGCGTATACGACGTGGTCAGATTGGATACGGTCTGGTTGGATAAAGCGTGAGCCGGGATCTTTTAAACGCTGCGGCGCTCAATCCTGAGAAGTAAGGAGAAGCCTTATGAATGGCAGAAACGTCGCGCGTCCGTGGTGGACCCGCCGTGGTGTTATAAAGACCGGTGCTGCCGTCATAGCCGGAGTCTATGGGCTTCCCTGGCGTCTGGGTCACGCCGCCGATATCCCCGACCAATTCGACGGCTCAAAATTTCAGCTCAAGGCACCCGAGCCCAACCCCAAATCCGGCGGCGTCTTGCGCTACGGAATCACCATGCGCCCTCCGCATTTCGACGTCCATCAGTCGGGTACCATCAATAATCTGGGCTCCCAGGGATGCATGTTCGACAATCTGATCCGGCGTGATCCGCGCGACAGTGGCAAAACCATCATCCCGGATCTGGCGCACAGCTGGGAGATTGCCAAAGACGGCAAAACCTACACGTTCTTTCTGCGCAAGGGCGTGCAGTTTCACGATGGTGCCGAGCTGACGGCCGAGGATGTAAAGGCCACGTTCGATCGCATCGCCAAACCGCCGCAAGGGATCAGCATTCCGCGCAGCATACTGTTCAAGACGGTCAGTGAGATCAACGCGCGTGACAAATACACTGTCGAATTCAAGCTGTCGGAGCCGCGTCCCGCCAACTTTATCATGTCGGCGATCGCCAGCGGCTGGAACGTCATCGTCCGTAAAAAGACCCTCGAGGACAACAACTATAATCTGCGCAAAGTCGAGATTTATCCTGGCACCGGCCCGTTCCGCAGTGTTCGCCGCGTCGAGAACGAGATCTGGGTCATGGAGAAGAATTCCAACTACTGGAACAAGGGACTGCCGTACCTCGATGGTATCGAGTTTTATCATGCCCTGCCGTTTTCTACAGAGCTCGGATCGGCGATATTGTCGGGCCGGGTCGACTACATCAGGATCACCGATCCGGTCACCGCGCGGAAGGCTAAGGCCACTCCGGGCCTGTCGACGACCGCTTTCAATCAAAGCGTAATCCAGGCGACGTGGGTCAACGCCAAGCGAAAGCCGTTCGATGACCCGCGGGTGCGCCGCGCCTTGCACTTGGCCCTCGACCGGCCGGCACTGATCGATGTCGTCAAGGACGTGACGCCAATGCGGGTCGGCGGCTTCATCTACCCGTTCTCGGATTTCGCGACACCTGCTGACGAGCTCAGCAAGCGCGTCGGTTACCAGCCGGACACCGGGACCGCTATCAAAGAAGCGCACGCGCTGATGGCTGCGGCAGGTCAGGCCGACGGCCTCAAGGGATTGGATTTCCTGGTGCGCGACGTCGCCAGCTTCAAGCTCTGGGCGCAAGCCATCCAGGCGATGCTGCAGGAGGGGCTCAACGTCCAGTGTAACCTGCGTACCGTCGTGGAATCGGTCTGGTTCGACGATACAGCCAATGGGCATTTTGACTTGGCGATCGGGGCCATTGTATCGACCCTGCTCGACCCGTCGGATTATTTCAATGCCTGGTATCGCACTGGCGGCCCGCAAAACTACTCGTTCTGGGACAATGCCAAATTCAATGCGCTCGTCGATCAGATCGATCGAGAAGTCGACGCCGAGAAGCGCCACGATCTGATCCGCCAGACCGAGGCTATCATGGAACAGAACCCACCGCTCCTACCGGTGGCCTGGGAAAAGATCAACGACGTCTGGTACGATTACGTCAAGGGTCACAATCCCTACGACTATTTCGGCATTTACGACGTTGTCCGCGAGGACACGTTCTGGTTGGACAAGACCTGAGCTGGGCTTCCTTCCGCTTCACTCGGCGAGCGGTGGGCTCGGCGTCACCACTTGTTCCTGAGCTCGCGCAATCTCAGGAATACCGTCTTAGGATCAGGATTCTCCCGCAGATCGGGAAAGACTTCGCGCAAACGCCGGACCACCGACGGGCTGGTCAGCCGGAAAAAGGTGTTGATTTGCCGTTCCAACGCCAAGGTGGTGACGAGCGCTCTTGCGGTATCCTGCTTCTCCATCTGCGGTAGCATCTCCCGGGCCTTTGCGTTGTCCGGCTCGCGGTCGAGGGTGAAGCCCAGATTGCGTGCGATGTAGTCGTGCCCGGGATAGATCAGCGTCTCTTCCGGTAATTT
>JAFAHQ010000277.1 GCA_019237135.1 Alphaproteobacteria bacterium | reverse complement strand
TCGAGGTGTTGTGCGGGCATCCCGAGCAGAAGTAGGGCGCGCGGCCGAACGGGACGACATTGCCGCCGAGCTGGCGTTCCTTGGCTTCGAGAAAGGCAATACGCTCGGCAATACGCGGCGAGGTATGGAAGCGAGAGATGCGCTGGGCGATAACCCGCGCTATCTGCGCCGGCGTCAACTCCCCATTCGACGGCAGGATCCAGTTGCGGTTTTCGTCGAATTTCCCGATGACGCGCGGGCGCACGTCCTCGCGCCAGTTATATAACTGCTCCTTGAATTGGTTCTCGATGACTGCGCGCTTTTCTTCGACCACGAGGATCTCTTCGAGGCCCTCGGCAAAATGGCGGATCCCTTCTCGTTCGAGCGGCCATGACATCGCTACCTTGTAGAGGCGCATCCCTATCTCGGCGGCGTGCGCGTCGTCGACCCCGAGATCATCGAGTGCCTGGCGCACGTCGAGATAGGATTTCCCCGTCGTGACGATGCCAAAGCGGGGCCGGGGACTGTCGATAACGATCCGGTCGAGCCGGTTGGCGTGGGCAAAGGCGAGCGCCGCGTAAAGCTTGTATTTGTGAAGCCGGTATTCCTGCTCCAATGGCTGATCGGGCCAGCGGATATTGAGCCCGCCCGGTGGCATCTCGAAATCCGTGGGTTGCGCGATCGCGATCCGCTCCCGACCGATCTCGACCGAGGCGGAGCTGTCGATCGTCTCCGCGATTGTCTTGAAAGCGACCCAACAACCCGAGTAGCGCGACATCGCCCAGCCGTAAAGGCCGAGGTCGAGCAGCTCCTGCACTCCCGACGGGTTTAACACCGGAATGCCGGCGTCCATGAAGGCATATTCGGACTGGTGCGGCAGAGTCGAGGACTTGCAGGTGTGATCATCGCCCGCCAGGAGCAGGACCCCGCCATGCGGCGCCGAGCCGGCGGCGTTCCCGTGCTTAAGCGCATCGCCGCTGCGATCGATCCCCGGTCCTTTGGCGTACCACAGGCCAAAGACCCCGTCGTATTTGGAGCCAGGAAACAAATTGATCTGCTGGCTTCCCCAGATCGCCGTCGCGCCGAGCTCCTCGTTGATCGCCGGTTGAAAGTGGATGTGGCTCTTCTCGAGAAAGCGCCGTGCACCCCAAAGGGCCTGATCCAACCCACCCAAAGGCGAACCGCGATAGCCTGATATGAAGCAGGCGGTATTCAGCCCCGCGGCGATATCGCGTTGCCTCTGCATCATCGGCAGGCGCACCAACGCCTGGGTGCCTGTGAGGTAGATGTGCCCTTTATCGAGAACGTACTTGTCGTCGAGCGTGACCGCCGCCAGCGCCATCACGACCTCCCCAACTCGCCACCGCGATTTCAAGAAAAAGTGGTGTTTCGCCTATGGTCGCTCAATGCCGCCCGGGGAGAGGGCTCGCTGCTGCGCTTTTGGATCCTGGTTGCCGCAGCCTCCGGTGCGGAGTAATGCTTGAACGTTGGTTTTCGATATTTTCGGCGACAGCCATGCCTGCACCCGCCCTTCATCGCGAGCCTATCGACAAGTCCTTGCTCGCCCAGCTGCACCAGCTCCTCGGGGATCGCCTCTCCACCGCGACGGCCGTTTGCGACCATCACGGCAAAGACGAGTCCTACCATGCGCCGCACTCCCCCGACGCGGTCGCTTTCGCTCATAGCACCGAGGAAGTCTCGGCGATCGTCAAGCTCTGCTCCGATCACAAGACGCCGGTCATCGCCTTTGGGACAGGCACTTCGCTCGAGGGGCAGGTCGCCGCGCTGGCGGGCGGCGTCTGCATCGACCTGTCGCAGATGAACCAAATTCTGCGCGTCAACGTGGAAGATCTCGACGCGGTTGTCCAGGCCGGCGTCACGAGAAAGCAGCTCAACGAATATTTGCGTGATACCGGCCTTTTTTTTCCGATCGATCCAGGAGCCGATGCGTCACTCGGCGGCATGGCCGCGACGCGCGCCTCGGGAACCAACGCGGTACGCTACGGAACCATGCGCGAGAACGTACTCGCGCTGACCGTGGTGCTGGCCGACGGGCGGGTCATCCGGACCGCGCGCCGGGCTCGCAAATCGGCGGCCGGATATGACCTCACCCGCCTTTTCGTCGGCTCGGAAGGTACGCTCGGCATCATTACCGAGGTGACGGTCAGACTTTACGGCATCCCCGACGCGATCTCCGCGGCGGTTTGCGATTTCCCAACCATCGAGGACGCCGTCAATTCCGTGATTCTGACAATCCAGAATGGTGTCCCCGTCGCTCGCATCGAGCTCCTCGACGCAGCCCAAATGGCCGCAATCAACAATTATTCAAAGCTCAACCACAAAGTGGCGCCCACCCTGTTCTTCGAATTCCACGGGAGCCCAGCCGGGGTGGCCGAGCAGGCCGAAACCGTAAAGGCCATTGCTAGTGAACATGGCGGCAACGAGTTCCGCTGGGCGACCACATCCGAAGAGCGTTCAAAGCTCTGGCAAGCGCGGCACGATGCCTATTATGCCGCTCTCGCGCAGCGCCCCGGGTCGAAGGGCTGGGCCACCGATGTCTGCGTCCCGATTTCGCGGCTCGCCGAATGCATCAGCGAGACCAAGCGGGACCTCGCAAGTTCGCCAGTCCCCTCGGCGCTCGTCGGTCATGTTGGCGACGGAAACTTCCATCTCGTGTTCATGATCGATCCCCAGCAACCGGAGGAGATCGCCGAGGCGGGCCGTCTCAACGACCGGATGGTTGCCCGCGCGCTCGCGATGGAGGGAACGAGCACCGGAGAACACGGGGTGGGATATGGCAAGATGGATTTTCTGGTCAGTGAGCATGGCGAGGCGCTCAGCGTCATGCGCTCGATCAAGAGTGCGCTCGACCCGGACAATATTATGAATCCAGGTAAAATCGTTCGCATGTAGCCTGGCTTTGCTGGCACCCAAGCCGAGGCACTACGACCTGTGTTCAAGGCTAGACGCGTTTAGCCCCTCGGGCAGAACCCAAGGGGCTAACCAGCGCGGCCTTAGCCGTTATTGCTGCCGAGATTTACGCCGACATATTGCGTGACACCGTGACGGTTCAACAACAGGAGCGCGCTCTTCTTTGATGAGTTTGCGATCTCCTTCAATTTCTCGGCGGCTTCCTCAGGCGTGTTGACGGGCTGCTGGTCAATAGTGACCAGGACATCACCCTCGCTCAGACCGACATCCTCGGCGGCGCTGCCGTTGTCTACCCGTGTGACGACCACGCCGTGGACATCTTTGGCAACATGGAGTTCGCGCTGTAGCTGAGCCGTCAACGGGGCAAAATGCATACCCAGCGCCTCTGCCTTAGCCGGCTGGTCCTCGTCCTTGCCACCATTGGCGGAGGCGACTTTTTCATTGGTGAGCTCGCCGACTTTCGCCTGCAGCTCGACCGTCTGGCCATTGCGCCACACCGTCATTGTCGCGGCGGTATCGGGCGCAGTTCCGGCAACCATCCGCGGCAGGTCACGTAATTGGCTCACGTCGGTGCCGTTGAATGACAAGATCACATCGCCCTGCTTGATGCCGGCTTTTGCGCCGGGACTGTCAGGAGTCACGACGGCGACGAGCGCACCGTTCTCCCCGTGCAAGCCGAGGCTTGCCGAGATTGCGGGGGTTACTTCCTGGATCTGCACCCCGAGCCAGCCGCGGCTGATTTTGCCGTGTTCTTCGAGCTGCGCA
>JAFAHQ010000131.1 GCA_019237135.1 Alphaproteobacteria bacterium | reverse complement strand
GTCACCCGAAAGGGGAGACGCGCTCGCCCCACATGCGGTGATAGAGTTTGCCCGCTTCGCGCTTTAGCCCAAAGCCGAGGCCGCGCCAGGTTCGCGGATTGGCGGCGTAGATTCCCCACCGCTCCCGTCTCTTGGGAAGCCAGAGCTTCTTGTAGGGGTCGTCGCCGCGACCAAGGGTGATCTCGCCTGGGTGGTCGTCCGCCAGCACCCGCTCGATCATCTCCATCGTGAGAAGGGTCCCCAGCGACAAATCGTCGAGCCGTTTGTCGTGCGCGAGCTTGTAAATTACGGCGCGTCCGCGCCACAGGATCCAGAACTGCGCGGCGGCCGGCGCGCCGTCAATGTAGTAGATGCCGAGGCGCAATGCCCCAAGCTCGGCGGCGACGCGGATCAATGCGGGAATGAACTCAGGGAAGGACTCGGCCGGTTTCCAGCTCGCAGCATAGATCGTCTGATAATCGGCGATCGCCTGGTCGATTCTCGCGGCGTCCGCAAAGAACGCTTTCGACAAGCGGCCGCTGCGGTCGACCCTTCGTTGCTTTCGACGCCAAGTGTTGCGCAGTTCCGACGGCCGCGCGGCGACATAATCGGCAAAGCTCAGCGCTGTGGTCTCTTGATACCAAGTGCCGGAGGCGAACGCGCATGCTATGAGCAGCCCGGCGCGCCGGAGGGATCGCGCAGCGGCACGGTAGCTCGGATCGAGCGGCTCGAGCTCGGCCAAGCCGAGGCCGTCCCACCGCGGCCGTTCAGACAGGATCTCAGAAAGGATTGTTGCGAACCCGGCATCGAGATCCGTCTCGGCGCCGGAAATGATGCCATGCTCGACGCTATAGGCGTTGGCAAGGCTCGTCAGGCAACGACCCCCCTTTGGCGCCGTGCTCCGAAGCAGCAATGCCATGGCCGACCCTGGCCGTTCATCAGTGTAGACGCGAATTTCGCTTCCGGCCGGCACGCCGTGACGGGCCACCAAATCGTACCATGCCGGCAGTGTGAAAAAACTATCCTCGACCGCCGCGTCAAAAAGATAAGCGAGGCCGGCGGGCAAGCAGCGAAAATCCGGGTTTCGGTAGACGGGCATCAGACGACGGCGGCCTAATCAATCAAATCTTTTTTCGGCATTGCGGTTGCAAGTTCCCCGGTTACGACGTTGTGTCGCGAGATCTGCAAGCAAACACCCAGTCGGCGCCGTGCGCGCATGCCGCCTAGCGCCGCAAGACCCGGGCGTAGACCTCGGCGTAACGAGCGACGGTGTGTGTCCACGAGCGCTCGGTGTCGATGAACTCGATCGCCTGGGCCCGGATTCGTGGCCAGGAAGGTCGATCAGCGAGCGCCGCCCGAACCCCCTCTGCGAGGCGTTCCGGTTCGTTTGGGGGGAAGAGGTATCCCGTCTCACGGTCGCAGATCAGTTCGCGGTGACCGCCGACGTTCGAGGCCGCGACGATGCGCTCCTGGGCCATCGCCTCTAGCGGTTTGAGCGGCGTCACCAGCTCGGTGAGCCGCATCGACACGCGCGGGAAGACGAAGAGGTCCGCCAAATCATAGTATCGCTGCATCTCTTCATGAGCGACCCTTCCGGCGAAGACCACGTTCTCACCAACTCCAAAATCTCGGGCCATCCTGCGCAGATTGTTCTCTTCCGGGCCGCCGCCGACGAGAAGGACGGCGAGGTCTTGCTGCTGACATAGCCGGGGGAACGCGCGCAACAACAGATGCAGGCCCTCGTAGAAGTAAAACGAGCCGAAAAATGCGAGGACGGTTTTCCCGAGCAGGCCAAGCCGCTGCGCGAGAGCGCGGTCGGGAACTCCGGGACCGGCGAAGGCGTCGCGATCGACCGCGTTAGGGATTATCGTGATCTTCTCGTCCGCGATGCCGCGGGCGGTCAAGTCATCCCGGAGGCCTTGACAAATCGTCGTCACCGCATCGGCGCGGCGCAGAGCCTGGGTCTCGAGAAATCTTGTCGCGCGATAGCGCAGACCCGGCATGCCCCGCTTGCCGCCGTCTCCCACAGCATCCTCCCAGAGCGAGCGCATTTCATAAACCACCGGCACTCGATGCCGGCGGCCGGCGCGGATCGCCGGCAGCGCATTGAGGGCCGGTGAATGGGCGTGAAGGATCCCGGGTCGCACCTCTTCGATGACATCGTCCAGTCGCCGGTCGAGGTCGGTGACGATCTTCAGCTCGCGAAGCCACGGCAGCTTTGCAGCAAAACCAGTTGGCATTGGCGTGCGCAGGAATTCCCACCCGCCGATCCGCTCGCGCGCGGGCCCCGGTGCATAATGCTTGCCACTCGTCAGCAGCACAGGATCCCACCCCAACGCCCGCTGCTGATTGATGATGCCGAGCGTGCGAAACACATAGCCGCTTTGCAGCGGCAACGAATGGTCGAGAATGTGCAGAATTCGCATCACTCACACCGGCTTCTGTTAATGATCACACCGCATTATGCGGGGGATCAAGCGGGGTCGAGTTTCCGCTACAGCGCCTGATATACTTTTAAAGTGGTTTCGTGCCGAAACAGACGCCTCGCTGCGAGCGGAGGAACGTGATTCGCGACGTCGAGTTCAGCCATGAGGCTCTGCCGCCGCTCGCGACCCTCGAGCGTGAATGGCGAACTCTCGAAGCCGTGGCCCGGCCGTCCTTTTTCACGTCCTGGCAGTGGATCGGAACCCTGCTTGCCGCCATGCCGGCGGCACACCGGCCAAATCTGCTGCGCGGGGCTGCGCGGGGCGCAACGGTCGGCTTGGCGTTGCTGGGCGCCGGCATCACCCGCCGCCGGAACGGGCTCGTCCGGTCACGCGCTCTCTACCTGAACGAGACCGGCGATCCGCGCTTCGATTCGATCACGATCGAGCACAACGGCATCCTGGCACCGGTGGGTCAGGAGGTGGTGGTCCTCGATTCGGCGATCGCGTGGTTCGCCGATCTCGGCGACGTGGCGGACGAACTTTATGTCAGCGGTTCCACGCTGCGCCTGTCCGAGACGACGGTCGAGGGCCGGGGGCTCGGCCGAAGCGAGACGGCCCTCCCCTCCTATTCCCTCGATCTGGGTCTGCTGTCGCCGAGTAGCGGCGAGCTCTACCCTGTGCTGAGCGCCAATGCTCGCCAGCAGCTTCGACGCGCCTTCAGACAATTCGAGAGCTACGGCCCGTTGCAGCTGAGCGCGGCGACGACAATCGCGGAGGCGTTGGCCTTTTTTGCGGAGCTGAAGGCGTTGCATTGCGCCTCCTGGGAGCGGCGCGGCAAGCGGCATGCGTTCGCCGGCGAGTTCTTCGAACCGTTCCACCGTCTGCTGATAGAGCGCAGCTTTGCGGGGGGTGGGACGCAACTCCTCAGAGCCACCGCCGGCGGCCGGATCATCGGCTATCTTTATAATTTTCGGGCTGGGGACCGGATTTA
>JAFAHQ010000350.1 GCA_019237135.1 Alphaproteobacteria bacterium | reverse complement strand
CGAGCAGGGCCTGCTGGGCCTTCCTTTCGCCGAGGAATATGGCGGGTTTGGCGGCGGCCCGATTGAGATCATGCTGGTCATGGAGGCGTTCGGCCGGGTGCTGGCGCTCGAACCTTATCTCGCGACGGTGGTGCTCGGTGGTACTGCGCTGCGGCTCGCCGGCAGCGAGGCGCAGCAAAGGGCAATCCTGCCGCAGGTGGCCGAGGGCAAGATGACCTTAGCCTTCGCTCACGGCGAGCGCCAGGCGCGCTACGATCTGACCGATGTGCTGACGAGCGCCAAGCCGACCGCGCGCGGCTGGATGCTCGACGGCGCCAAGAGCGTCGTCACTCATGGTGACGGTGCCGACCGGCTGATCATCAGCGCCCGCGTCGCCGGCGAGCGCGACGATCCCGACGGCATCGGCCTGTTCCTGGTCGATACCAAGGCGAATGGTGTCGCGCGCCGCTCCTACCCGATGCGCGACGGAACCCGGGCCGCGGAGATTTCGCTGAGCGGGGTCGAAATCGACCGCGGGGGCGCGCTGGGCGAGCCCGGCAATGCAATGCCGGTTATCGAACGGGTGGTCGAAGCCGGGATTGCCGCGACCTCGGCCGAGGCGATCGGTGCCATGGAAGCGATGCACGCGATGACCCTCGAATACCTGAAGACCCGCCAGCAATTCGGCAAGCCGATCGGGCAGAACCAGGTATTGCAGCACCGCGCGGCGGAGATGCTGATCGCCTTGGAGCAGGGCCGCAGTATGGCGATGCTTGCGGCAATGACGGTCGATGAGCCCGATCCCGAGGAGCGCCGGCACAATATCGCGATGGCCAAGGTCGGGGTTGGCCAAACCAGTCGTTTTGTCGCGCAGAGCGCAATCCAGCTGCACGGCGGCATCGGCATGACCGAGGAATATGCCGTCGGCCATTATTTCCGCCGCGTTATGGTCATCGAACATTTGTTCGGCGACCCCACCTATCACCTATCGCGGCTCGCCGAGGGGGTGCGGTAGGCCGCGTCGAAGAGGAGCGCGCAGATGAGTGTTGAGCTGAACCACACGATCATCCCGGCAAAGGACAAATGGGCTTCGGCGAAGTTCCTCGCCGATATTTTGAACCGCGAGGCAGGGCCCGAGTGGGGCCACTTCGTGCCGGTCAAGACCGACAACGGGGTCACCCTCGATTTTGCCGACGCGACGGACTTCCAACCCCGGCATTTCGCGTTCCTCGTCAGCGAGGCGGAATTCGACGCTGCGCTGGCCCGCATCCGCGCCAGGAGCGTCAAGCACTACGCGACCCCCCGGCGCGAGCGGCCGGGCGAGATCAATCACCGCTATGGCGGCCGCGGCGTTTATTTCGACGATCCCGACGGCCACCTGATGGAGCTGATCACCCAGCCCTACGGCCCGATCCCCGAGGGGGGATAAGCCCTCCCCTCTCCGCCCTCCCCCCGCATCCGGGGCTAAGGGTGGGAGGCTCGATGATTTGTGCTTAACCGCGCCGGGCGAGCGTGCGATCATGGCGGCTCTCGAACAAACCATCGGAGGCCGCCATGGCGAAATACATGCTCGTCAGCTTCAAGACCTGCCCGTGGGTGCAGCGCTCGGCGATTGTGTTCCGTGAGAAGAACACCGAGTTCGAACTTCGCCACATCGAGCCCGACAACCGGCCCGATTGGTTTCTTGCGATCTCGCCGCACAAGAAGGTGCCGGCTCTGACCATCGACGACAAGGTATCGCTGTTCGAATCGAATGCCATCAACGAGTATCTCGACGAAACGATCACGCCGCGGCTGCATCCCGCCGACCCGGTCGAGCGGGCGGTCAACCGTGCCTGGACCGATTATGTGCCGACCTTTGCCAGCATCGTCACGGCGACCGCCTATGCCGACACCGAGACCGACTACAACAAGGCGGTCGAGCAGATCCCGGTGCCGTTCGAAAGGGTCGAGAAGGCGCTCGAAAAGCAGGGCAGCGGCCCCTTCTTCAACGGTGCAAAATACTCGCTGGTCGATGCTGCGTACGCGCCGTTCCTGCAGCGGTATTACTTCCTCGACCGGGTCAAAAAACTCGGGCACATCGAGAAGTTCCCGAGGCTGAAAGCATGGATGGAAGCGCTCCTCGCGCGCCCGTCGACCCATTCCTTCCCGCCGGCCGAGTTCGAGGCCATGTATCGCGACGGCCTGAAGCGTCGCAATAAGTGGGTTTCGCGGTTCATCGAGCCTGCCAGGGCCGCCGCGGAGTAGTCGGACCCTCTGCGGCACTCGAGGCGGGTGCCGCGGCGGACACTCTCGGGAGGATCGCCGTGAGCATGCCGAAGCGCGTCGCCGCGATCGACGTCAGTCATTGGCATTCCGCGTACGACGCTGCCTATCTTCGCATCCTGGGCGATCTCGGATGCGATATCGTCGGGGTCTCCGACCGCGACGAGCTGATTGCCCAGGATCGGGCGGAGCGCTTCGACAGCACGCCGTTCACCGACTATCGTCGGATGATCGAGACGACGCGGCCGGAATTCGTCGTCGCCCTCGGCCGGCATTGCGATATGCCCGAGACTTTTCGGTTTCTTGTCGATGCCGGGGTTCCCTTCATCATGGAGAAGCCGTGGGGCACCGACCCCGACACCGTGGCGGATCTCGCCCGCCTCGCCGCCGAGAAGGGAGCCTGGGTAAGCGTCCCGTTCATGGTCCGGTATTCGTTCTGGGCGGTGACCGTTAAACAGATGATCGCAGCCGGCGAGTTCGGCCGGATCTCGCACATCGTCTATCGCGGGATCCGGCCGACCATGCGGCGCTATGTCGAATGGGACTCGCCTTGGATGGCCGAGAAGTCGCAAGCCGGTGGCGGCGCGCTGCTAAACCTCGGCGGACACGGCTTCGACATCGCGCGGTTCGTCACCGGCGAGGAGCCCGAGGTGGTCTCCGCCATCGTCAGCCGGCAGGTGCACGGCGCCGAAGTCGAGGATTACGCATTCGCGACGATGCGCACCCCGAGCGGTATCGTCATACACAACGAGGTCGGCTACACAATGCCGACCTGGCCCTCCAACCAGACCGACGGCGAGCAGAAGGTTGCCGGGGAGCGGCTGCTGCTGCGTCAGGTACCGGGCGGCTTGCAGATCCTCGCCCCCGGTCGCGAGGAGACGATCCTGCAGCCGCAGGACTGGGTGGCCGGCTACCCGCGTGCGGTCCGGGAGGCGCTCGAAGCCTACGACCGCGGCGATCCGCCGCCGATCCCGGCCAGCGAATGCGCTCGCGCGGTTCGCCTGATCTTCGAGGCTTACCGCGCCGCCGGAGTGCGGTAGCGCGCGCTTCGGCTCCCGTACTAAGGCAATGTCACCGAACGGGTGTAGCGCCGCCAGGCGCTCATCTGGATCGCCGAAGTCAGGCAGTGCACGACGACCGGCTTGGTCCTGACCGCGAAGGCGCGGGCGATCCCGTCGGCGACCTCGGCTTCGCTCTTGATCGTGATGCCTTCGGCGCCAAACGAGCGGCCCCACTGCGCGAAATCCGGGTTGGTCAGCCGGGTGCCGGCCATCAACGGCCGTTCGGGGTAGCGCACATAGGAATGCATGCCGATCGTGCCGTACATGCCGTTGTCGGAGATGATCATGATCGGGCTGGCGCCGTATTGGCGGGCGGTGGCGATCTCGTTGCCGGTCATCAAGGCACCGCCGTCGCCGACAAAGGCGACGACCTGGGTACCCGGCCGGCGCAGTGCGGCGGCGACTGCCATCGGCATGCCCGAACCCATGGCACCTACCACAGAGGCGAGCATGATCTGCCGTTGCCGAAAGCCGATGTAGCGGTGGACGAAGCTCGCGAAATTGCCGGCATCGGTCGTCACCGTGGCGTCGGGCGCCAGATGCTTGTCGACCTCGCACACGACCGCGGCGAAGTTGACGCCGTCACTGGTCGGTTCCCATTCCTTGGCCAGAAGCCTCCGGTGGATGGCATTGAGCCTATCAACCCAGCCGCGCCGCTTGGCGGGGTCGGTAGGGGCCCCGCGGCGCAACAGGGCCTTGATCACTTCGTAGGCGCTGCAGGGCAGGCCGAGATCGGGCCGCCAGACGCGCCCGACCTCATTGGGATCGGGCCAGACGTGGACAAAAGGCAATTGCGGCTTGGGCGCGGTCGGGAAGCTGTAGGACTGGCTGACCGAGTCGGTCATGCGCTCGCCCAAGGCCACCAACAGATCGGCGCGTTTCATTTCGCCGAGCAGATCGGGCGGCACGCGGATCCCCATATAGCCGCCGTAATTCGGATGAGTCGCGTCGAACAGTTGCGGCCGGCGATGGGTCGGGCTGATCGGCAACACCCATTCCTCCGACAGCCGATTGAGATCGACAAAGACCGAATTGTCATGCACCGCATCGGCCAATAACCCTCCGCCGACCAATACCAATGGCCGCTCGGCTGCTTCGAGCATCAATGCCAACCGGTCCAGATCGTTCGGCCGCGGCGCCGACACGACGCGCGGCCGCGGCGCATCGATGGCGGCATCGGTTTCCGCGTCGAACACATCCTCGGGCACGACCACTGCGACCGGGCCGGGGGTGCCGCTCTCCGCGATGTGAAAGGCACGGGCGATCGCCTCCGATGCCTGTTCCGGTTCGTTGACCTCGATCACCAGCTTCGTGACATCCGAGAGCAGGCGCGAATAGTTCTGCTCCTGCAACGCCAGCCGTCCGAAATCCTGTCGCTCGACCTGGCCGATCAGCATCACGACGGGGGTGGCGTCGTGATAGGCCGAGTGCAACGAGACCATCGCGTTCGACAGCCCCGGACCACGCGAGACCAGGGCGACCCCAGCGCGGTCGCGCAACCGGCCGTCGGCGACCGCCATAAAGCCGGCTCCGCCCTCGTGGCGGCAGACGATCACCCGTATCGAATTCTTTTCGATCAGCGCGCTGGTCAGCCCGACATAGCTCTCGCCCGGCACGCAATAGACCTGGTCGACATCATGCGCTTCCAGGCTTTCGGCCAGCAGGCGGGCGACGCTTTGGGTCATGTCGGGGTTCTCCTCATTCAAATTCGGGATCCGATGCCGGGCAAGGCATAGGGGAAGCCTTCGCAACCCCGTAAGGCTTCAGTCCCTTGGCACGAGCGCGTCGATCAGCGCCTGGATATAACCGTAGCAATAGGCGAAGGCGACACCGGAGGGGTCACGCCCGTCGATCCGCGGCACGTGGTCGGGCATCAGCATGTAGGGGTAGCCGACATCGCGATAGGCGGCGAGCGAGCGCGCCATGTCCATGTCGCCTTCGTCGGGGAACGCTTCCATAAAGTCGAGCTTCTTCCCCTTGATGTTGCGAAAATGCACGTTGAAGATCTTTTTGCGCTCGCCGAACCAGCGGATCACCTCGAAGATCTCGTTGGCCGGGTCATCGAGCATCTCGGCGACCGTTCCCTGGCAGAAATTGAGCCCGTGGTATGGGCTTTCGTGCATCCTCACAAAGCGCTTCAACCCCTCCACGGTGCCGAGCACGCGGGTGACGCCGCGGTAACCGGCGGGCGTGTATGGATCGTGCGGATGGCAGGCGAGGCGCACCTTGGCGGCGGTCGCGGCCGGTACTACCGCGCCGAGAAAATGGTCGATCCGCTCCCAGTTCTCTTCCTCTGACAGGACGCCGGCCTTGCCGGGTGGTGCGGCTTGGTCGGCGCGGCTCCAGCGGAAGGCCGCGTTGCGCGAGCCCCCACGCCCCTCCTCCCGCTCGGTGCGCGGGATACCGATGATGCAAAGATTGTACTTGGCCGCAGGAATGCCTGCCGCAGCGAGCCGCTCGATCAGCCCGCAGATGCTGTCGATCTCGCGCTGCCGCTCGGGCTCCTTGCCCAATAGGATGTTCGGGCTCTCGGCGTCCTCAATCGGCCGCGATGACAATGGCAGTTGCACCATGTCGAGCGAGAGACCAAACGACTCGACATGATCCTTGTGGCGGCCCAGATCGTCGAGTGACCAATGATGCGGGTCGCCCGGCGGGTCGACGCAGACATGCCTGACGCCGAGCTGCGCCCACACCCGGTAATCGCGGTCGTCGCGCGGCTTTATCTGCGTGCCAACATACATGACCATTCCTCTGCCCTGCGGCCTATGATACCGCGCGGAGGAACGGAAGATGCGCGTTTTTACGATGTTGCCGATGCGGCAGTGGCGCGAGGCCGGACCCTTCGGTGCAGCGGCGGAGGCCGCGGGCTTCGATGCGCTGATGACCGCCGAGCTGGCGCACGACCCGTTCACGCCGCTCGCTTGTGCCGCGCTCGCCACCGAACGGGTCGAGCTGACGCCGTCGATCGCGGTGGCCTTCCCGCGCAGCCCGACGGTCATGGCGAGCCAGGCCTGGGACCTTCAGGCAAACTCGAACGGGCGGTTCGTGCTCGGGCTCGGCAGCCAGGTCAGGGGCCACAATGAGCGCCGCTTCGGCATCGCCTGGAGCCCGCCGGCACCGCGGCTGCGCGACTATGTCCGGGCGTTGCGCGCGCTCTGGCGTTGCTGGGAGACCGGCGAAAAGCTCGACTACCGGGGAGAGCATTACAAGCTGACCTTGATGACCCCCGACTTCGCGCCGGAGCCGACGGGACTGCCGATGGTGCCGGTTACGATCGCCGCCGTCGGCGAGGCGATGCTTCGAGTCGCCGGCGAGGTCTGCGACGGGGTCCGGCTGCATCCGCTCTGCTCGCGCCGCTATGTCGAAGAAGTGGCACTGCCGCGTATTACCGAAGGGATGCGCCGCAGCGGGCGCAGCCGGGCCCATTTCGATGTATTTGGCGGCGGGTTTGTCGTCACCGGCCCCAATGAAGAGACCGTCGCCGCGGGGGTGGAACAGGTCCGCAAGCGCGTCGCCTTTTACGGCTCGACGCGCAGCTACCTGCCGATCTTGTCATTGCACGGGCTCGACGAGCTCGGGCAGAAACTGCGCGCGATGTCGATCGAGGGGCGCTGGGACGAGATGGCGGCCGAGGTCCCGGACGACGTCGTCCACATCTTCGCGGCGTGCA
>JAFAHQ010000110.1 GCA_019237135.1 Alphaproteobacteria bacterium | reverse complement strand
TCGGCAAATCCGCTGAAGAAGTACCAGACGCTGTGCCGCCGATCGCTCGAATCCAGTCGCATGGCCCGCTCGATTGCTGGCTGTGTCTCCCAGGCGCGGCCGAGGAAGGCGGCATTGTAGCCGGCGAAGCCGTGGGCTTGGGCCAGTGCGTTATCCATCGCCAACGCCTCTACGAACGCTTGCGCTGCCTCCCGCAACTGTCCTGACGCGGAGTACAGCATGCCCTGGATGGATTTCGCGCGTGCATAGGTCGGGTCGAGCTCCACCGCGAGGGCTACCGCCTCCCGGCCGAGGTCGGACGCGGCCGCGCAGGCTCGCGGATCGCCCCACCATGGGTTGCTGACCAGAAGCTGGCAGGTTAGAGCAACACCGGTAAGCGTTTCGGCATTGTGCCAATCGCATGCGAGCGCGGCGAGAAACCATCGCTGCGCCTCGGCAGCAAGACCGGCCCGCAACTCTCCTCTAAGCGCAGTTGCTGCGCGGGAGAGACACTCGTCGACACCCAGTCCCTCGGCCAATGCAGCAGCGGCTCGGCGGCTCGCCTCCTGGAGGAGCAGGACATGAAGCGCGCGGGAGATTTGCTGGGCTATCTCGGTCTGGATTGTTGCGAGGTCTTCGGGACGGAATTCCCGTCGACCCGCCCACAGGTAGTCAGTGGTGGCCGCGTCCGAGACGCGGGTGTTGACCCGCAGCATCCCATAGCTTCCTCGCTGGATACTCCCGTAAACAATGTGGCTGAGTTCGGGTGGGTCCCGCGGCGGGATGCCGCCGGCGCAACCCGGTTCGGCCGCTACCCAAGCGAATGAGAGGCCGCGACAATGTCGATAGAGGTTGGCGACAAGGCGGTTCGTGAAGCCTTCGACCAGACCTTGCCTATCGGCCGCGCCGGTCAGATTGCGCAGCGGAACGATGCCGACGACAATGCTCGGCAACAGGCAGGGCCATCGTGGCAGCGACCTCCCCGGGCTCGGTTCCGCCGATCCCTGGCTGCTTCGTCTAGGTGAAAATGGATGCGGCATATCCGAAGCCTCCGACCGCCCTTTCACCTTCCCATCTTTACCAGTCTCTCGCGAAGGTGCACTCTTGAAATCAGGCCGCCACGTGGCCTTCGGGCGCCGGCTCATCCTTGTCGAAGTCGAACTCGACCTTGGCGCCATGCGGATCGTTGAAGAACAGCTGCCAGATGCCACCTCCGGGCAGGCGGCGCAGCTCGTACTCAATGCCCTCGCGGTTCAATGTCGCGACCGTGCCGGGCAGGTCTCTGGCGCTGAACGCCATATGGTCGAGCACGCCGGCGCGCTCTTTTGGCAGCGGATCGCGATGGATCACGTGCAAAATCGGTGCGTCGCCATCGGCAGCGTAGAGCCACCAGCCCGGAAATTGAAAGGGCGGCCGCCAACCCACCCTGAAGCCGAAGAGATCGCAATAGAACCGGCGCGTCGCCTCGAGGTCGTCGCTCAAGACGGTGAAATGGTTCATGGCAGCGACACTCATCGCAAGAGCTCCTTTATCGGCGCGATCAATTCGACAAATGCCTACACGGAAGCCGGGTGCGGCGTCAATAACGGCATCAGCCGGCGCCGGAGCACGCCGGCGCCATCTGCAAGACAGGAAAAATCCGATGAGAGGCTTCGCGGCAGCAATCCTGCTGACGGCATTTCCCTTCCTGACCTGTGAGTCGCGGGCTGAAGAAAACGCCGGCGGTGGCGGCTACATTGCAGCTCAGCTGCCGCCGGGTATCGGCGCCCACGATCCGCGCATCCGTGTCGATCCGGACGCTGTGCCGTGGCGCGCGGTAGAAAAGCTTCAGGTTGCTTCGATGAATCTCCGGACCTGGTGCGCCGCGACACTGGTCGGCCCATCAACGGTGGTGACGGCCGCACACTGTCTGTTCAATCGCCTCACCCAACGCAACTTCCACCCGGGTCGCCGCATTTCCTCATCGGCTACAACGGTGGCGGCTACTCCGGCCACGCTGTCGGCATTGGAGTCAAGATCGGAGACGGCTACGACCCCCGCCGACCAAAGGAGACGATCGGCAGCGATGGAGCTCTTGTCAGATCGACGGGCGTGTTGTCGATACGAGCGGCCAGTTATTGTTGCGGCACAATTGCGCGGGAACCCATGGCGTCAGTGGAGCCCCGTTGCTGATTGACAAAGGCGGAAGATGGCAAGTCGCAGCGATCGATGTGGCCGGCGAGAGCGGTACTGCCCACGGCCTCGCTGTCGTCCTCGATAA
>JAFAHQ010000162.1 GCA_019237135.1 Alphaproteobacteria bacterium | reverse complement strand
AGCGGCGCGTAGTTCGACGGCAAGAAGCTTTCGATCTCGTCGTAGCTTGGCCAGTCAAACGAGATAACGAGGCCGTGATATTGCGCATACTGCTGTAGCCCGCCGCCAAGGGCCGCCAGTTCCGAGACCGAGTCGCCGAACAGATTGGCGAGGCCGTGGACGACCACGGTGAGCTGCGGAAACCCATTTGCGATCGCGATCTGCAGATCACTCTGGATCATGGTGAGGAATGACTGAGGCGGGGAGGCACCGGGTTGCGATCCAACGGGCGTGTAAGCCGTGACCTCCGGATCGTATTGATTGGGAGCTGTGTGCCACCAGAGCGCACCGTTAGGCAGCGGGAAGGTCTGCGATTTGGTCGTAGCTGCGGGCTGGTTACGCGTGGTGAGAATGTAACTGTTGGCAAAGCTGCGCGGCCCCATGGCTACCTCCCTGGCGCACCATTACCTGCAGCACGCGAGATCCAAATCGATCCCTGCGCAGGCTGATCGTCGAGCAGCTCCGGCCGATATTCGAAGTGCATCGTGTCGTAGTGCGACCACTTGCCGCCCCAGATGAAGCCGTGCCGCTCGAAGACGGCGACGATCTCCGGTGGTATCCGGTTGATGTGCTCGGCGTCGATCCCTCCCGAGGCGTGCCAGAGCCAATAGTCGGCATGCGCCGCATTGATGTCGATCGCAGCACCCCAGGAATGCATGCTCGGCTCTCCCGTGTCGGCGACCGTTCGGCAGTTGTACGTTCCGGCCGGCGGATAGGCGTATCGCTTGACCACCCCCGGCAAAGCATCGAGTTCCCCGGAGACCGCAGCAATCCGCTCGGCCACGCCGTTGATCGAGGTGATTCGGATCGAGCGGCCCCAGCTGCGCGGCAGCCACACGACGGGGACCAGCCGTTGGGTTACCTCGCCCTTCCAGCAATCACCGTACATCTTGTCGAAGAAGGCGCGGTTGCGCACGCGTCCTGGGTCGTCATCCGGACCGAATGCCGCGTGTATCGTACCGGCGGGGTAGGGCAGGCGTAGCTGGTCGAGGATCGATCCGTGCCGGAGCATTTCGGCAAAGGTTTTGGCCGGTTGCCCGTCGGATAACGCCATACGCGTGCCGTCTTGCCATATCAGATCGGTCGAATCGTAACCTGCCAGACGATCAGGATAGGCCCGGACCAGAGCATCCAGAGCGGCCCGTTCCCCGGCCGCGGCCACCCCCGTTTGGCCGACCAGCGCTACAGCCAGAAACGCAGGCGCAATCAGTCGGCGCACCGGACGCCGTCCGGAAAGGAAAAGAACATCGGTTTGTCCCCGTCTCGATTTGTAGTTTAAATGGATCAAAATGGGGGTCCGACACAACGCTCGAAAATGTGCCGATGCGGCTAGGTTAGTGCGGTGCGGGTGGGGGCGGCAATGAACAGGCGCGATTTTCTCGGACTGTCGGTCGGCACGGCCGTGCTGCCATTCGGCCCTGCCGCCTGGGCGGCGACCGCCGAGGGCGGCCCCAAGCGGCTGATCGTGATTTTTCTGCGCGGCGCCGTCGACGGGCTCAATGTCGTCGTGCCCTATGCCGAGGAAACCTATTACGAGATCCGCCCGACGATTGCGATCGGGCGCCCGGGAGCGGATCAGGGAGCACTGCCGCTCGACGGTCGATTCGGGCTGCACCCGGCCCTCGCCGGCCTGTTGCCGCTGTGGAATGACCGGAAGCTCGCGTTTGTCCACGCGGCAGGCTCGCCCAATGCGACGCGATCGCATTTCGATGCGCAGCTCTTCATCGAGAACGGCACCCCCGGCGATAGTACGACGCGGGACGGCTGGATGAACCGTCTGCTCGCGGCACTGCCCGAGCCGCACGGGCCGACCGCGGGGGTCAGCGTCGGCCCGACCTTGCCGCAGATCCTGAGGGGCTCGCTGCCGGTCGCAAATCTGCCGCTCGGCCTCGGGGCGGCGAGGCCGACGCCGCTCGATCGGCCGGAGATCAGCCGTGCCTTCGACCGGCTCTACGCCGGGGACAACGCGCTGAGCAAGGCCTATCGAGAAGGGCGGGAGGCGCGCGCCGAGCTGCTCGACGATCTCGCGAGCGAAATGCGGCGAGCCGACAACGGCGCGCCGCTACCGAACGGCTTTCCGCTGGAGGCGGCGCGGCTCGCCCGTCTGATCCGTCGGGACCGGAATATCCGGCTCGCCTTTGCCAGCCTCGGCGGCTGGGACACCCACGTCAATCAAGGTAAAGGCACGGGTCAACTCGCCAATCACCTGCGGCCGTTGGGAGACGGCGTCGCTGCGCTTGCCAAGGGGCTCGGCCCGGACTGGGACGACACCGTCGTTGTCGTGATTTCCGAGTTCGGTCGGACGGTTCACGAGAACGGCAATGGCGGCACCGATCACGGCCACGGCAATGTCATCTGGGTATTGGGCGGCAGTGTGCGCGGCGGCCGCGTTTACGGCGACTGGCCCAGCCTCGCCAAGGCGCAGCTCTATCAGGGCCGCGACCTTGCCGTGACTACCGACTACCGCACTGTATTTGCCGCCATCCTCGAACGCCACCTCGGCCTCGCCGACCGGCAGCTCGCAAACATCTTCCCCGACCTGCCGTCGGCGCGATCGAACCTCGCGGAACTGCTGGCCGCTTGAGCCAGCTAAAGGCTGTCGAATGTCGGGATGCGCGACGTTGAACTAAGGCGAGCCCGAGCAACCCGGAGCTGAGCAATGCTATTGTCGCCGGCTCCGGCACTGAATTCCCTGGCGGGCTAACCACGATGTCGTTAATGGCAATGGTTGCCGGCCAGTCTTCGAATTCGAGCTCGGTGGTGCCGGCCGGAAGAGCAAGGATGCCGCTTGAACCGAGCAGCTGCGGCGCCAGCTCATTGCTGGACGGTCCGCTTGCCGGAGAGTGTATGTAAGCGAGCTTGTAGCTGCCCGGCTGCCCGGGCACTACGGCGTTGTATTGGGTCACCTGGTTGGAACCGTTTGCCACGAGCGTCAAGTCGGGCAGGTTCGGATTGCCTTGGCCGCCGCAATTGCTGAGTGATGGGCAAGTCCCGTCCGGGAAGATCTCGAAATCGAAACTTATACTGGAGAGCGTAAGACCGGTGAAAACCATCTTGATCTCGTTCCACGAATTCGCGGTATCGTTTTTGATGAACGTGCCGTTACCAGCAGAGTCGAGCTGTGCGAGAGTAAACGAGTTGGTGCCCGGGCTTGGGCCGGTGACGTGGCCGTCACCGTTGTAGCTATTGGAAGCAATCGCGCCAGTCACAGTTACGGATGCGCCTATCGGCAGCAACGTATTATTCATGAAAGTTTGGATCTGGGCGTCGCTGCTTCCACTAGCGAGCGAGCCAAAATCGAGGGTGATGGGGGATGCTTCGGCCGACGCGCCTGCAATGAGTAAAGCCAGGCCGCCAATCATCACGATGGCTGTTGATGAGCCGCGCAGGTCGAGCATAGTGCGGTACCTTTAATACTTAACAACCGAGGCGATTTTGGTCGCTGGCATTAATAGGCTAATTACCAAACATTTCGACAAAGATAATGGTAAATCTAGGCTACAATCGTCGTTAATTTAATCTTTATGAACCGTAGGGTACCGACGACGATACCCTTATTGAACCAAGTTACGTCAGCGCGAGCGACCGAGCAGCTCCTCGACGGCCCGGTGGGCCTGGTCGATCGCGGCATCCGTATAGGCTGCAGCCGCGGCGTCCGAATTGGCGATCGCGATCGGGCCGAAACGGGCACGGCCGATCTCGTGCGGCGCTTCCCCTCTGCGCCAGTCGGGGTCGAACAACGGATTGTATTCGTAGGCATAACCGTGCGGCCAACGATTGACCGTGATCGCCGTGATGTCGCGGGCCGGGTCGAATCCTCCCGGACCCAGCATGCGGCCGAGCTGGTCACGGATCTTCTCTTCGAAGGTCGCAAAGCTGGTGGTGAGCAGTTCTCCGCGCCCCATCCGGTGCTGGTCGCGCTCCGACATCCCTGGGTAGCACGGTGTGCGTACCATCCGGACCAAAATCGGCTCATCCGGCGAGCGGGGAGAGCGATAAGAGCCGATGTCTGTTACCGGATTGAGCCGAACGCTCGAATGATAGCTGCCCGGACAATGGATCGCCGAAACCCCCAGCGCGGCAAACGCGCGCCAGTTCGACAGCGCCACATTCGTATAAACCAGCGGTACTTTGACCAGATAGTGGAGCGCCGCCTTCTGCCGCTCCGGCAATTGCGGACAGAGATACGGGATCATCATGTTCCAGCAGGCGAGAACGCAATGCTTGGCACGTGCCGTCCAAGCCCGATCCATACGCGAATAGACAACCTCGACAACCACTGGCGCGTCGCCGGGTCCGCTGGCGCCGACCGAGAGCGCGGTGCTCCCGAGCCGGATGCGTGTGGCGTTTTCAGTCCGGTCGAGCCCGCCGTAGTCGATGCGGGCCGTCACGACGTCTTCGACCGTGCTGCCAGGTACAGCCTGCGGGATCAGGCTGCGCACGAGCAGCCGGGCGATGCTGGCGTTGCCATCCGGGAAGTGGAATTTGTACGAGCCGCCATCGGCATAACCGCTCGGCGTATAGCCCATACGCGGCGCCGAGCCGGGATCGAGCTTCAAGCCCTGAAAGCCGGGAAGGCCAAAGGGCCAGACGTCGAGCGCAGAGACCGCATCGATCCCGACACCCCATTCGCCATGCGTGCGGGCTTGGTAAAGTGGGATCACCGACGGGTCGACCTTGACCAGGTCGAGGAGAAAATCGCGATAGCTGATCCGGGACAGGCGCGCCTTCTTCTCGGACGAAGAGAGGCCCGGCAGATAGTCGATCGGAGTCGTTTCGAGACGCCTGATATCGCGCCGTGCGGCCTTGCTGAGCGGCGTCTGCTCGAGGAATTCGGCCGACGAGACCTTCCCCTTGACCAGGCGATCGGCGCCGAAGGTTTCCTTGTCGAAGAACACCCCGGACCCGAGGCCCAGTGATGCATAAAACCCTTCCTCCGCGTGCTGTGCGGCAAGCGCCATAGGGTCGATATTGAGCGCATTAAGCAGGGCGGCAGCCACCGTGCTGTAGGGGCGCGGGCTGTCGATCCCCAATGTCCCGCCATTGATCAGCTGGATTTTGCCGCCGAGTTCGAACTCGTTCCGTTTGGCGTGGCCGCCAAAATCGTCATGATTGTCGAGAATTAGTATGCGCGCCCCGGCACCCGCCTTGGCACG
>JAFAHQ010000160.1 GCA_019237135.1 Alphaproteobacteria bacterium | reverse complement strand
TCGCGATGGAGGTAGCCGCCAAATCGCGTCGTCAAGTAACCGGCTTCGGTAACCATGGCAGTACTCCTTTCAGCTTAATCAGGGTGGCTGGTATTCGCGTGTATGGATTCTTCAGCGCGCACTGCGCAGCATGGGATAGATCGCGGGCGACGAACCCACTCGAATCGTGCCCGCGATCTCAAAGCCGTGCCTCTTGTAAAGAGAGGTATTAAGCGGGTTCGAGGACCAGAGGTAGGCTGGGAGGTGCTCCCGATCGCATTGCCGAAGGCGGTGTTTCAGTAATGCGGCACCGCAGCCCTTGTTCCGATGCAAAGCTTCGACCCCGATTAGCGAGAGGTACCAATGGGGCTCGGTTGGCCGATAGTGTTCCGTCTGCTCGAAGACGGCGGCGACTTCGGCCTGCTTCTCCTCAGCTATGCTTCCTGCGATCACCGCCTCGAGCGGCCCATCATCGCCATGAACCCCCGGTGGGAGCCAGAGCGCAACCCCGAGGCCGTCGTTGGTCCGCTGCGCTGCGCCTCCTTCAAACGAATTTTTTCCGAGGGCTCGGAAAAGTCGCGGTATGTGCAGCAGATATTGATGCGGGTCGTCATACATCCAGCGCGCGACTGGGTCGGTGACAAAGGCCAGCACCAGCGTGCCGATGGCATGGTCGACTTCGGCGTCACCGTCAATGGTCGCAACTCCCGGATGTGTCATATCCATCGTGATGTTCCTGTTTAGTCGTGGAGTCCTAGGACTTCAGTGTAGAGACCATCGCTTGGACCGATCGTAGGGCAGATTGCGCTTTGCCGGCGTTCAGGCGGCTGCCTTTGCGGGAACCGCCTCGATCCGCCGCACAATGTCTGGTTCCCGCAGCCGCCTGTGAGGCTGCAGGAGCTGGAAGACTTCCGTCATGGCACGATGGACGACCGGATCGGCGATGACGGCGCGGAAGACGGCGGCTTCGAACTGTTGCGCTTCCGCGAAATTCTCCGGCCGTTCGCCGCGCGTCCCGGGAAAAGCGAGGTCAGCGCTCGTCGACATGCTCCAGGGCGTCTCGAGCACCGAGGCGACCTCTGCCATAAACCCCGCCTGCGACGCCGCGATCGGATCCGGTTCCGCAGCAGCCCGGCCCAATACATCCTGCAGCAGGCGAGCCTGCTGGCCGGCGGCTGACATGCCCTGACCGTAGATTGGGTTGAACCGGCAGAGCGCGTCGGCGACCGGCAGCACGCCGCGTGGCAAGCGGGGTAACCGTTCGAAATGCTTCCAATAGCTCGCGGGAAACCTGTAGTGCCGAATGCCGTCGGGCGGCTGGGCGTAACGGAGCGCGTTGTATATCGTTGGCGTGGTCAGAGAGCGGGACGCCTCGAGGAAGGCGTCCCACGTCTCCAGCCGCGCAGTAGCGCCATGCTCGGCGATCGTGATTATCCACCTGCCGCCTTCCATCGGCACCAAGACCGCGTCTAGCGCCAAGAACGGCGGATCAGGCAGCGTGAAGACAAGCTTCCAATCGGGTGGGGCATTGGGAGGGATCGGTACCACGACGGTCGCGTAGCTGAGATCAACCCCAACCTCCGTCACTTCCGGCCGTTCCCAGCCGAGTGCATCGTACAACGTCGAGGTCAGCGCGCCGCGACCGGAGGCGTCCACCACCAGGTCGGCCGCCAAGACCTCGGAGTGTCCTGACCCGGCGTCAAAACGGATCCCGTCCACGGCAGCACCGCTCGTCGTCGGCACGATCCCGGTCACTCGGCACTCCGGCCGCAGCGCAATATTCGCGACCGCCTCGGCCCGACGGCGCAGCACCAGCTCGATCAGGGGTCTCGACGCACAGAGCAGTGACAGACCGAAATCCCGCTTCGGCAGAACGCCAAAATCCGGCCGCTCGTATTGGATGTCTCGCGCGACCCTGACCGCGACTGCGCCGGCTTTGGCAAGATCGCTCTCAAACCCTGGGAAGATCTCGCCGAGCGCCTGGAGGCCGCCCGCGAGCAGACCATGCGGGTGCCGATCCTGGGGGGTGCCGGACCGCGAAGCGGGGGATGAAGCCAGGCGGTCGCGTTCGAAAACCTCGACCCGCTCGAAGTATTTTGCCAACGTGCCGGCCATCGCCAGGCCACCGATACCGGCGCCAATGACTACTGCACGCTGCCCCAAGAGTCCGGTCATATCGCCGCCCTCCCTCAGTCGCGCTGCCCGAACGCTTTCGCGGCTTCGTAACCGAGCTCTTCTCGCCGGATGCCGATGTCCTTCAGCAAGTGGTCGTTGAGCTCACGCAGTTCTTGGCGCGACCGGGAGCGATCGCTCCACCGCCGGATGGCAGCGACGATCCGCAAGATCGCCGACAATGGCTTGATATTCTTCTGGCGGCGGCGCTGCACCTGTCCCGTCAGCGGCACACCCAGCAATGGCCACAGCGGCCAGTCCTGCGGCGCAGTCCGATCAAGCGTGTAGACTATTGCAGTAGCGCCGTAACGGCAGGCCGCTCTGAGGGGTCCGTCACCGCGGCGGTCGAGCGAAGACAGCCGAAGCGCGCCGTGCAGACTTTCTTCCATCATCGCAGCATCTCCTTAACGAGGCTGGGCGGCCCGCCTGACGGAGCCGCCCTGTTCTCACGACTTGATTTGGCAAACCGTCGGTCGATTGCCATCTCGAAATCCGCTCAACTTTTGCTCACCGACCGCTCTCAAATCGGTCGGATGTTTTGGAATGGTTGAGCACCTGGCGCTTAGGCGCTAACCCAGCGGGCGACCGGTCAACGTGACGCTATTCCAGAGAAACTGCAGCGCAAGGGGCGGGGCGATCGGTCTGCTGGGTCTTCGCCGAGACCTATCCGTCGCAGAGCCTGACCCAAAGCCCTGTCGCGCGAGGTGCAGCGTCATAATTCAGGGCTACAGGTCTCACCGTGATGACAAACAGCGATGTGGACGGAGAAACAGCGTCGGGTTTATCGGCGCGAGGCGACGGTTACCCGAGCCATCTCAGGGATGAGGAGTGGGGGCTGCTGGAGCCGCTGATCCCTAAGGCCTCGGCGGGTGGGCGACAGCGCAAGTCCGATATGCGGGCGGTGACCAAGCACCCCCGAGCACAGTCACCTTTGCATCGAAGCACTTGGACGTCGGGCAAGGCGCGTCACAAACCGGATCAGATCGCCACGATAATGCAGCCTCTCATAATCGACTGGCCGATTGCCGGTGGTATAGGACGTGCGCTCGATCAAGAAGATCGGGCTGCCGGCCGGCACTTGGAGTGCTTCGGCGGCCGTAGGGTTGGCCGCGGCTGCTTCCAATTTGTACTCAGCCTCGATCAGAGGCGTACCGTACTTGTTCTCGAGCAGCGCAAAGACCGGCTCGGCCTCAAGGTCGTCCGCCGCAACCTTGTCCCCTAGGTCGCGAGGCAAGTATGTCTCGTCGAACGACATCGCCACACCATCAGCCAAACGAACACGCCGAAGCCTGACCACCAACGTGCCAGGTGCCAAAGCAAGGTGGTGCGCGACGGCTTCGTCGGCTGCCACGATGCGCTTGTCGAGGACGCGGGCGGTCGGGGTACGCCCCAGAGCCTGCATGTCCTCGACGAAACCGGTCAGCTCGGTCAGTTCCTGCGTGATCTTCGGCTGGGTGACGAAGGTCCCCTTACCCCTCCGGACCTCGACGAGGCCGCGGTCGACCAAATTCTGAATCGCCTTCCGCACTGTCGTGCGGCTGACTTTAAACCGCTCGACCAAGCCGTCTTCCGGCGGCAATTGGGCCTCTGTGGGCAAGCTGCCGTCAGCGATATCGCCGGCCAGAACCGATTCGACACGTTCATAAAGAGGTGATCGTGACATCACGACAACGTGACATCATTATGTCTTGCCGTCAAGCGCCGCCTCCTTAATTTCTGAAGGTCCTGCGATGGACTCCGACAAAACGTGCAGGTTGATTGGTCATGAAATCGATCGGCTACATCCTGGAACGGTCGTCAACTTGGCGCGACCTCCCCATCGATCTGATCAGCAGATCTCCGATCGCCCGTTGGGCCCCGGTCCCACTGCGTCTGATCGTTGGGTACGGCTTCATGGAGCATGGCTTTGCCAAGCTAGCTCGGGGCCTGGATGCGTTCCCCACAATTTTGCAGGCACTTGGCGTGCCCGCACCGCATCTCATGGGATGGCTCACGATCTTGGTCGAGATATTTGGCGGCCTGGCTGTGCTTCTCGGTGCATTGGTGCCGCTCGCCAGCATACCGATGGCGGCGGTTTTGCTGGTTGCCACGATTACTGTGCATCTGCCCTATGGGTTCAGTTCGATCAAGCTCCAGGCTGTGACGGCTGCCGGTGCGCAGTTCGGGCCGCCGGGCTTTGAAACCGACCTCCTTTACCTCGCCTGCCTTGTGGCTCTGGTCCTGGGGGGCTCAGGACCATTGGCGATCGACGGCCTTCTGGCAAAGCGCAGAGCAATCACGCGTCCTTTGATACAAGCCGGAGGTGCCTGACATGAACACCGGCTTTGGGTATTGGCTGCTCGACATGTCGCTCGGCGGCGACACAATGGGCGGGATGCTCGGAATGGCTAGCGGCATCTTCATCGTGTTGGCCGCGACGACTTTTGGCTCGGCGCTGCTTTATGCAATAAGCGGTTTCGGCTTCGCCGTCCTCGCAGCACCGCTCTTTCTGTTGTTTCTGGACCCGGCTCGGGCAATTCAGCTCGTCATCATCGTCTCGACGGCGCTGTCGATCGTTGTGCTTCGAGGGCTGTTGCCGGCGATCGCGCCGTGGCTGCTGCTGCGCTTGGCGCTTGGTAGTCTTGTCGGGCTGCCACTCGGCCTCATCGCGTTCCGTTATGCTGACCCGATCCTGGTGCGGGCGGCCGCCGGGGCGATGATCTTTGGTTTCGCGATACTGATGGCGGTCTCGCGCCGCCGGCCGGGTCAACCCGGCCACCACGGCAAGGATTGGACGGCGTTTGCGATGAGCCCCGGCCTCGATCTCGCCGCTGGGGCGGTCTCGGGCTTCGCGAGCGCGCTGGTGGGGCAACCCGGCCCGCCGGTGCTTATCTATCTGCTGCTTGCTGGAGCGGCACCGAGGACCGTGCGCGCGACGCTCCTTGCATTCTTCGCGCTCTCGTACGGGGTGACGCTCGCTTCCCATGCGGCGACGATCGGCATCCCTGCCCCGACCTGGCTTGCTGCCGGCATCCTGATCCCCTTCGCCTTCTTCGGCGGTCTCGCCGGCCGTCCAATCGGTGACCGTCTTGGTGCCGAAGCCTTTGCCATGCTGGCCATTGCCCTGCTCGCGGTGGCTGGGGCCTACACCCTCGGCGCCGCGGCCGTTGCATTTGCCACCGCTTAGCGACGACACCAATCTCATGCATTCGTGGATCGCCGATTAACCGCGTTAAGACGCCGACTCCAGCCGTTCCCCCGAGCGGATCGAGCCGGTGGGTTCGACTCAGGGCCGACATTTTTGGTCGCCAACCGCGCAGCCCGATGTCCGAATGGCACCACAGGCGCGCAATGCTCGCCGGGGCGCCAGGGCTCGAGTCGCGCGGCTGCGCCATTGGATCGTGATGAGCGCGATAACGCTGAGTAGCGCCGTGAATATAAGATAATAACTCGGCGACAGGCTGTCGCCGGTCTGCGTGATCAGCCAGGTCGCGACCAACGGTGCCGGCCCGCCGAAGGCCGACGCTGGGTCCTTTGCTGCCGACGATTGGTTCCTGCAGGCTTTCGGGTCAGGCGCTCAGCCCTCTGGCACTCCCGCCAGGCGCAGCCCCCGATAGAGATGCTCGCGCTGCGTGAGATACACCGGGTTGTCGCTCGCCGCTCCGGCGCGGAACCTGGCGATGGTGAAATTGGGCACGAGACGCTGGGCGACCGCACGGACTTCGGCGGCCTCCTCGAGCAGCCCGGCAAGCGCCAGCGCGGCAGCGAGGATGAACTGAGAGAGTCCCCAATTCGGATTGATCTCGACCGATTTGCGCAGGCTTTCGATCCCGTGAACCACTCGCCCGAGATAGAGGTCGCCGACACCCATGACGAAGTGCCACTGAAAAAGGAGCGGATCGCGCGGGCTTAGCCGCATCGCCTCCGCGACATGAGCACGGGTGTCGCGGGCCCGGCCGAGCGAGAACTTCATCAGCCGGAGATAGGCGTGGGCTGTAGCGAGATGACTGTCCAGGCCGACGGCGAACTCGAACTCGCGCAGTGCACGTTCGGGCGCGCGCATTGCGTACAAGACGGTGCCGTATGTCACATGCGCCTCGGCGCGGTCCGGAGCCAGCGCCAACGCCTGCTTCGCCGCTGTCTCGGCAGCTCGGATCTGTGCGTCACGGTCGTCCGACGCGTACGACATGTTGACTTCCCACATGTGCGCGTTGGCGAAAC
>JAFAHQ010000371.1 GCA_019237135.1 Alphaproteobacteria bacterium | reverse complement strand
ATCGAGGCGCCATGGACCGACATCGGCGGGGTCGCGCGGCAACTGCTCGACCGCACCTTCGCCGGGAAAGCGGTGCTGCATCTGAGCTGAATTGCGCTGCCTTGGCAGGGAACGAAAACGGCCCCGAATTACCCTGCCGTTCCCTGAGCTCAGGGAAAAAATCGATTTCGGATGCGAAATCGACCGGCTCAAACACAGATAATGCGTTCAGATCAGAAACTTACAACCATCAGCCGGCCAAACTGGCGCATACCCTGAGGGAGCGAGCAGGGAGGTGGGAAGACATCGCTTTTGCCATCCTCCACCTAGCCTCTGAGGTGAATGATACACCCCGATCTTGACCCAAAGATGGCAAGGCTTGGCACGGTCGCCGCCTATTCCAATGTCGGCTTCGCTCTGCTCGCCGACGCTCTCGCCGCGGCCGGCGGCAAGGATTACTGGGCCTTGTTGTACGACCGGATAACCGGCCGGCTCGGGATGCCGGACACCGGCGTTGCCCTGACTCGGGAACAATGTGATCAGCTGATGACCGGCAGCGGCCTCGGCGGGCCGGGGCCCTGCGCCGACACCACTGCCCCCGAAGGCAAAGGTGGCCTCTACTCCACCGGCAACGACATGGCTGTGTGGCCGCGTCATGACCTCGCCGACGGCGCAACGTCGGGCTGTTCGTCGCCGTCAACCGCGTCGACTTCGGGATGTTTACGGCCTGACCGCGGTGGCGAACGAGCTGCTCGCGAGCCTCGCGCCGCGCTAAGCGAATGCGTCCGCCGTCCGCTAGCCGGCGATCCCGCTCAGTGACCCCCGCACCGCCACCTGTTTGGCAAAGGGGCGAACCTCATTCAGGCTGTATCAACCGACTCGCGGTGACCTGGCAAACGTTACAGCTGAACACCCGCCAGGATTTGCCGTCGCAATCGCATTCACAATCCCGCTAGGCTGAGCCTGGATTACAGACCGCCGCACCGACATATCCGCACCACTGCGATCGACGATCGCCGCGCTCGACCCGGTTCATCACCCGGACCTCCGTGATAAAAAATTCTCGACGGTTAGCTGGCCGATCTTGACGCAGAGTTCTGTAACCTCGGCCTCCCGGCTCGCCTCCTTGCCGCAGCCGCGGAGAAAGCCGTAGCCGCGCCGTCGAGCAGCTGCTTCTTCCAGGCGTAGATCTGGTTTGGTGAAGCTGATACTTCGCCGCCAGCTCGGCAACCGTCGCCTGGTTCCGCAACGCCTCCAGCGCGATCTTCACCGTCAACCCAGCATCAAGTCGCCGCGTCGTCATTTTGCTCATCCGTCTGCTCCTCCTTGCTATCCTGGTGCAGACTCCACCTCAGGCGCTCGTCCTAATTTCGGGGTCCGCTTCTCGATGTCCTTGCCGTCCACTAGATTTCGAACCGATTTCGGTGAAAATAACAGTAGCATTGGTTCCGAATTATCATCGCACGCGGCATCGCCGATGGAGTTGAATCGCCGAAACATTCTGCGCATCAGCCTATGGGTCGCCGCGGTGGGCTGCGCCGAGCGCCACACCGCATTGGCCCAGCTCCCTATCAAATCGTTGGGGCCACCCAACGGCTCACTCTTGATTATAGGGGGCGGTACACGCGGGCCGGATATCCAGGAAGCCGCGATACGTCTCGGGCGCGGCTCCAGTGTGGCGGGGCGCTGGGTATACATCCCGACAGCAGCAGCCGATAACGAGATCGCCAGTGCCACGCCACCCGCCTTTATTGCACGTTCCGGCGCCACGCTGACCGTCCTCCATACCCGCGAGCGCACGGTGGCCGATACCGAGGCGTTCACCGCACCATTGCGCGCAGCTACGGCGGTTTTCCTCGACGGCGGGCGGCAATGGCGTCTGGTCGACGCCTATGCAGGGACGCGCACCGAACGCGAGCTTCGTGCCGTCCTCGATCGCGGCGGCCTGATCTCCGGCACCTCAGCGGGCGCGACGATTCAGGGCTCCTACTTGGTGCGAGGGGCGCCATCGGGCAACACCATTCTGATGTCGCCCGGTCATGAACGCGGCTTCGGATATCTGACGAATGTAGCGATCGATCAACACGTGCGCGCCCGTGGGCGCGAGACCGACCTTGCGAAGGTGGTCTCAGCGCATCCCGGGCTTCTGGGAATTGGCATCGACGAGGGAACGGCCATCATCGTTAATGGCAACACGATGACCGTGATTGGGATCGGTCTGGTCTTCATCAACGACGGCGCTACTCATGATGGTCAGCCGTACTACGCATTGACGGGGGGCATGCGGTTTGACTTAGCGAGCTGGAGCGTTTTGCCGGGGAGGTGAGAGAGGCGCAATCTCGTGGCGAGGGATGGCCCTACACCGAAAGGAGCTGTGGTCCTTTCTCACCGACTAAAAGCTGCCCTGGGCTCCCGGCACGGTCGCCGCCTACTCCAATGTCGCTTCGATCTGCTCGCAGACGCGCTCGCCACGGCTGGCGGCAAAGACTATCCGGCCTTGTTGCACAACCGGATAACCGGCCGTCTCGGGATGCCGGACACGGGCGTTGCCCCGACCCGGGAACAATGCGAGCAGCTGATGACCGGCAGCGGCTCGGCGGGCCGGGGCCTTGCGCCGACACCGCCGCGACCGCGGCCGGCGGAGGCCTCTATCCGACTGGCAACGACATGGTAGTATGGCTGAGTGATAATCTCGCCGACGACGACCGGAAGGCCTCGGCGGCCCTCGCGCTGACTCATGCGGTGATCGTCAGCGCCAAGCCATGGCCGCGCCGATCGGCTTTGACGAGCACGGTGGACGGGGTGGCGCTCGGCTGGATGGTTATGGCAAACAGCGGGGCGGGAAGTTCTACTTGCCGTTTCATCCTGATGTGCGCGATGATCGCAGACGTAAAAAACAAATACGGGCGGTGACCGGGGTGCTTGACGAACGCGATGATCGAGCTATGCCCGATGAGCAGTCTTCCTCCGTATGACGAAGTCTCGTCTGATGAAACCTGGCTCTCTTTGCTCCGGGCGGTGCGCGCGCCGCTGGCGGTGTTGCTGATCGCCGCCCTGGGATTGCTGGTCCCGCCTCAAACAGCGGACATGTTGGCGGCACTCGGCGGTGGTCGACTCGGGGGTGTCAATTTCACTGTGACGTTTCACCTCTCGCTGGCGTCTCTGTCGTTCAGCACCTGGTATTGGGCTCGCGCACTGCTCGCCGCGCGTCTCGACATTGCCGACAATCTTGCCTCGCGCAATATGCTACCTCTGGGATCCCCCGGAGGCCGCTCGGTTCCACCGGCTCCGCCACCTGGTAGTCCTCCTCCCAGCCGACCCACCACCGATAGGCGAGCCTACGACGCCATTCCCCGCGTGATTGCCTTCCTATCCTTGCTGCTCGGGATCGGCCTCATCGCGCGCAGTCACGAATGGTTCAACCTGATATACCTGGCGCTATGGGGAGTACCTTTCCTGCTGCTGACCATGTTCCGGCTGCGATTGTGTGCGTTCATAAGCGGCCCCGGCGTTCGAATGGGCGGCGCGCCACTGGCCGCGACGACTAATTTTTTCCTGTGGATCCGGAGTCTTTGGCCACGCCTACAGCAGCTGATACTACGTGCGCCAATATCGCCGACGATTGCAATTGTGCTGCTGGCTCTTTCGCTCGTCGCCTTCGCATACGGCACTGTTGAATCCTATGTTGCATGGGACGGGGAGGCTGGTCGCTCATCACATGAAGGCTTGCCGGCGATTGTCGCCTCCTGGTTTCCCGGCCCGGGAGCGGCACTGATCGGGCTCGGGTTAATTATCGCCCCGCTGTCGGCGATCACATTTCTTGCCGACGGTCTTGAACTAGACATCCGAATCTACGGTATGCGACTGGGACCCAGGCATGTGCCGGCGATTACGGCTTTAGTCGCCTGGATACTGATCGCACCAGCAGTCTTCTACTTGCATACGGTACGGGTCGCGTCTCGTCCGGAAAACGCCATTCCTGTCGAACAACGCGCGCCGCTGGATTCATTCTTTAGCGATTGGGTCGCATATTGTGCGCCGGATGGCGGGCCGCTTCGGCCGGTGATTGTCGCCATTTCGGGCGGCGCCTCGCGCGCAGCGATCTGGGGTGAGCGAGTGCTTCTGGAAGTCGAACGTTGGACCGCGCCAGGCACGCCTTCAGTTTTTGCCGTCAGCAGCGTTTCCGGCGGCTCCCTGGGGGCGGCCGCGTATATGTCTCTTCTCGCCGGCTTAGCCCCCGAACAGCGCTGTAGCAAGACCTCGCGGGCAGCGCGTGCTAAACAAATGGAATTTCTGGCTTCTCCTCTGCTCGCCGAGGATGCGTTGGGGCCCCTGTTAGCGGGCTCCCTCCTGGTCGACACCCCCCGGGCTCTTTTCAGTCCCGTGGCCGCGCTGGTCCGGGGTGGCTCGAACAAGCTGCCGCGCGGAGGCGATCGCGCCGAGGCTTTGGAGCGCGCCTTCGAAGCGCTGTGGCGCCGACTGCCGGGTCCGCCTAGTGACCCGCCGCGTGTCGATTTTGGCGAACCCTTTCTGTCGCTTTTCTACGACCAAAAACTCATTCGCCACAGAATGCCCCTGTGGATCGCCAACGGCACCGATGTGACGACCGGGGGACGGGTGATTACGGTACCCTTCAATCCGCGCGGCGGCTGGCCGTTCCTTGGCGGAGCCGACGTGCTGTCGGCAATCGCCGCCGATGTCCCGATCTCGACTGCGATTAACAATACGGCGCGTTTCCCATATCTCGAACCCGCCGGCGAACTGCTTCGGTTTTCTGCTATCGGCGCTGCCGAGGCCGCTGTCACTATGGCAAGCGGTGCTGCCGAG
>JAFAHQ010000232.1 GCA_019237135.1 Alphaproteobacteria bacterium | reverse complement strand
TCGCGGACGAGCAATACGCCGTATGCAGCGCCGCACAGTGTGTGCGCCTTTTCCAGGATTGCATCGAACACCGGTACGAGATTGCCGCCCGAGCGGTTGATGATTTGCAGGATCTCGGACATCGCGGCCTGCTGGGCCAGCGCCTCGTCGCGCTCGGCGGTGCGCGCGTCGAGCTCGCGCCGCAGCGCCTCTATGGTTTGCCCGCGATCAACTTGCGTGTCGTCCGGCATCGCCTTCGCCTACCTCGCACCATCGCCTGCGACGATACGCCCCTGCCCCCTCTCCTACCAGCGGGAGCGCGGCGAGGATCGGCTGCCCGCCCTGCCCCTGAGGCAGCCCTCTTGGAGCGCCTTCTCCGCGGCGCGGGCCAGGAAGACAGAACGGTTTCTGGCCTGCTGGTCGATGCGGCGGAGCAGATCTATCGGTGTCCCCCGCGGATCGATTTGAGAAGCGGCCGCGAGCGGAACCGGGTCTCCTCGATGACCAGGTAACGCCCGAGCAGCCTATCGCCGAATTGCTCGACGGCAGCTTCGAGACGCGCCCACTTGCGGAGATATTGTTCCGGACGAAGGCGAAGAAGCACGACCCCAGGCACGGCCAACTTCAAGCGAAAGAGAAGGTCGCCAAAATCCTTATCTTCCGTGAGGAGCAGCCTGCTGTCGCTCCGCGCCTGTCGCAGCACCTCGGCGTCAGTCGCGCCCGATGCGATCTCCGCCACGTACAGTGTGTCGTGCCCGGCGCCGCGAAGCCGGCTTACGAGGGCTGCATCGACGCATTCGTCAGCGAGCCAGCGCATGCGGACTGCGGTCAGCGATACACTAGCTCTTCGTCCGCAAGATAATCGGCTGCAAAGGCCTGAGCTGCCCGAATGTCATCAGGCCTAAGGTTTGGGTGGTCGGCGAGGATTTTCTCTGAAGGCATGCCGGACCCTAGTTTCCGTAGGATCAGCTCTACCGGAATTCGCGTGCCGCGGATCACCGGCTTTCCACCCATGATCTTCGGATTGATTTCGATCCGTTCGTGGGCCATCGGCATATGTCCTCAGTTTGAAGTGTATTATAACGCTATGCAGGGCGACAGCCGTACGGGCTTGCCGACTGTTGCCAATTTACCCAGCTCCGCGCCGTAGCGAGCCCATGAGACGCCGCCCTCCGCGGGCGACGCGCAAATTGGTGCGAGCTCAATTTCTTGGCACGATACCACCCGACGATACGCCCCTGCCCCTCCCCTACCAGCGGGAGCGCGCCGAGGATCGGCTGCCCGCCCTGCCCCTGAGGCAGCCCTCCTGGAGCGCCTTCTCCGCGGCGCGGGCCAGGAAGACAGAACGGTTTCTGGCCTGCTCGTCGATGCGGCGGAGCAGGCGGCCTGCTACTCCTCTCCGACGTGCTTGACCAAATCAGAATAAGGCACGAGCTGCCGATCAGTGGTGTAGAGGGTTGCAGGCTCGATGATCGCCTGCGCGACGAGAACGCGGCCGAACGGGTCGCCGTGCAATAGAGGGAGGCGGCCGACGAGGGCGGCCGCGTTCGCTCGAACCGCCAGCTCGCTAAACCCGGTGTCGAGTCCGGCTCGGGCTATCTCGGCCGGGTCGAACGCAAACTCGCGGCTGCCAAGACCTGCTTTGATGGCGATCTCCCAAATGGCGGCAGCACTGAACAACACCTCCACCTCACTGCTTTCGATCGTGGCGCGCGTCTCGGTGTCGAGCCTCGCCGGCTCGGCGAGCGCCCACAGCAGGACATGCGTGTCGAGCAGCACGCGCATCAGCGTCCTTCGAACGCCTCGATGACCTCGTCCGGCAAGGGGGCGTCAAAATCCTCCGGCACATGCAGCTTTCCGGCCAGGATGCCGAGCCGCCGGACGCGTCCCAGGCCAGCGAGCGGCCCCAAGCGGTCGACCGGCTTGCCAGACTTGGCAATGATGATTTCCTCGCCGGCTGCGGCAGCCTCGACCAAGCGCGAGAGCTGGGTCTTTGCCGCATGAATATTGACCATGCGCATCGGGACCTCCTAGTCGGGCTAAGTTTACTCTACACGGCGTCGGTCAAATGGCGCTCGGCGTAATCTCGGTTGCCGCCTCTGCGTCGAGGCGCGCGACCAGCCGGAAGCGCTCGCAATAGAGCAGCATGTCCGGCGCAAAGGTGCCCTGGCGGCCGAAATAGTTCTGATGCGCCCTCCTCCAGGAAGCGAGGGTGCGGTCGTCCTCGCCCTCGTCGTAGGCAAAGGCAGCGTCGACCTCATCGAAGCGCCGCTGGGCCAGCTCGACCGTCTCGATCACCGCTACGGGGATGCCGGAGCCGTTGAGCACGACCCATTGCTTGCCGGCATGCGTCTTCGGCCCCTCGCCCGCCGCCCAGCAGGTCGCCAGCTTCTTGCCCGCCAGCACCAGCCCGGCGAGCTCGTCGGCCAATTCGGGGCTGTCGCCAAACGAGAATTCTTCGAGCGATCGCCAGTCCATGTTGCTCTCTTCCGCCATCACCGGCTGCTCCTCCCTCCCCACCTCTGTCGCGCTCGCCAAACTGGCGCCAAAATCGAGGCATATCATGCGTATACCGCAATCAGATGCCGTGTCCGCCGAGGCAACGCCGCCGTTCCCTGCCGACCGGTTTGGCAGGGTAAAAACTTTCCCTGCCGGCCGATTTGGTTCAATGGCTCAAGATACTGATTTTGTTGAATTTTCCGAACCAAATGGAGTGATTTTCGGGCGCTGAAAATTTTTTTCCCTGCCGTCAGGGAAAACTCGATGCCGGTGTCGGGTGCGGTTCGGCGAAAATGGGCTCCGCGACCGGTCGGCCGACGCGAATTGACAGGCTAACACCCGATCCTCATACTCCGCCGCTTTCCTGCTCGATGGCGGGTCGGCCGTGCCGGCGCCGCAGAGCCGAGGGGAGGGCCGACGATGCGCGATCCCGGCGGAGCGAGACGGCGTTCTGGATGGGGGCGGAAGATCGTGCCGGCGGGAAGCCGGCGACGACGATAGCCGCGCAACCCTGCATCTTCTTCCCCCACTCTTTCGCGCAGGAGATTTTCCGTGATTTCAGCCGTTATGCCGACCTACGGTCGGTGGGATGTTGCCGTCGACCGGGGCGAGGGCCCGTATCTGTGGGCGACCGACGGACGCAAGTTTCTCGATTTCACCAGCGGCATCGGGGTAACCGGGCTCGGCCACTGCCACCCGCATTTGGTCGGCGCGGTAACCGACCAGGCCAAGCGCCTGTGGCACACCTCCAATCTTTTCCGAATCCCCGGGCAGGAGCGGCTGGCTCAGCGCCTCGTCGACAGTACCTTCGCCGACACGGTATTCTTCGGCAACTCCGGCGCCGAGGCGTGCGAGCTGGCCCTCAAAATCGCGCGCAAGTACCAATCCGAGACCGGTCATCCCGAGCGCTGGCGCATTGTCGCCTGCGAAGGCTCGTTCCATGGCCGTACCCTGGCGACACTCGCCGCGGCGGGTAATGAGGCCTACCTGAAAGGTTTCGGGCCGGCGATGGACGGCTTCGACCACGTCGCGTTCGGCAATCTGAATGAGATGCGAGCCGCGATCGGCAAAGAGACGGCGGCGATCTTTGTCGAGCCGATCCAGGGCGAAGGCGGTGTACGCGCGCCGCCGGTCGGATATCTCAAAGGGCTGCGCGAGATCGCCGATGAGTTCGGCCTGCTCCTTGTTTACGACGAGGTGCAGTGCGGGATGGGCCGGACCGGCAAGCTCTTCGCCCACGAATGGGAAGAGGTGCCACCCGACGTGATGGCGATTGCCAAGGCGCTCGGCGGCGGTTTTCCGATCGGCGCTTGTCTCGCCACCGAACGCGCTGCGACCGGGATGGTCGCGGGCACCCACGGCTCGACCTTCGGCGGCAATCCTCTGGCCGTGGCGGCCGGCAACGCCGTTCTCGACGTGATGTTGGCACCCGGCTTCCTGCAACGCGTCGACACGATGTCAAAGCTGTTGTGGGGACGCCTCGAAGCGCTGGTCCGATCCTATCCCAGGCTCTTCGCCGAGCCGCGCGGCTCGGGTCTGTTGCTCGGCATCCGTTGTATCGTGCCGGCCGCGGATTTCGTTTCCAAGCTGCGCCAGAACGGCGTTTTGGCTCTGACGGCCGGTGAGAATGTGCTGCGTATCCTGCCGCCGCTGATCGTCGGCGAGGGCGAGATCGACGAGGCGCTGACCGTCATGCACAAGGTGGCTGCGGAGTGGCCGACATGAAGGGCCTCGCGCGGCAAGCGGCGGTAATCGGTAACCAGGGTGCGCCGTCCGGGCCGCCGCGACATTTTCTCGACATCGACCAATTCGACAGCGCTGCGCTGCGCGGCATCCTTGACCTCGGCTTTGCCTACAAGAACGGCCGGCGCGACCGCCCGCTCGCCGGCAAGACGCTGGCGATGATCTTCGAGAAGCCCTCGACCCGGACCCGCGTCTCTTTTGAGGTGGCGATGCGTCATCTCGGCGGCGACACGATCTTCCTCGACGCTGCGGATACTCAGCTCGGTCGCGGCGAGACCGTGGCCGACACGGCGCGCGTGCTGTCGCGTTATGTCGACGCAATCATGATCCGCACCAACGAGTCGAGAAAGCTGGAGGAGCTTGCACATCACGCCGCCGTCCCGGTCATCAACGGGCTGACCGACGCGTCGCACCCCTGCCAGATCATGGCCGATGTTATGACCTTGCAGGAAAAAAAAGCACCGCTCGCAAGCCGGATCGTGGCCTGGAGCGGCGACGCCAATAATGTTGCGGCGAGCTGGATTCATGCAGCCGTCCGCTTCGGCTTCGCCCTGCGGCTCGCCTGCCCCGATGAGCTCGGTCCGCCGCAGCGGCTGATCGATTGGGCGCAGCAGGAGGGCGGCAGAGTTCGCTGGACCTCCGAGCCGCTGGAAGCCGTCGCGGGTGCGGATTGCGTCGTCACCGATACCTGGATCTCGATGGGCATTACGGCGAGCGTCAACCGCCACAACCAGCTGGCGCCGTACCGCGTCGACGAGCAGCTGATGGCGCACGCCAAGCCGGACGCCATTTTCATGCACTGCCTGCCGGTGAAGCGGGGCGAAGAGGTGACCGCCGGCGTCATCGACGGTCCCCATTCGGTCGTGTGGGACGAGGCGGAGAACCGGCTACACGCCCAGAAGGGAATTCTCGCCTGGTGTCTCGGCTAGTAGTCGGTGGAACCATGCCGGATGGTCCTCGTTCCGGAGCTGTCTCCGGGCCCGACGACTTAGTCCAGCCTTTTCGGATCGATCCCTTCGCGTTGCGTGGCCGGCTGGTCCGGCTCGGCCCGACGATCGACCGCATTCTGTCGCAACATGCTTATCCGGAGCCCGTGGCGGCAATGCTGGGTGAAGCGATCACCCTCGCTGTCGTCCTCGCCGGCGCCCTAAAATACGATGGAATCTTTACCCTCCAGACAAAGGGTGACGGGCCGATCCGCCTGATGGTCGCGGATGTATCTACCTCCGGGGCATTGCGGGGTTATGCGCAATATGATGCGGCCAAGCTCGAGGCGTCGTTGACCGGTGCCGGGATGGGGATGCTCTCGGTCCCTCGGCTCGTCGGCTCCGGCTACATTGCCTTCACCGTCGACCAGGGTGAGGACACCGATCGTTATCAGGGGATCGTCGAACTCGCCGGCGCGACCCTTGCCGAGTGCGCGCAACACTACTTCCGTCAATCGGAACAGATCCAGGCGGGAATCAAGCTCTCGGTCGGCCGTACCGGGCGCTACCGCACGTGGCGCGGCGGGGGACTAATGCTTCAGCGCGTACCCCCGGAAGGCGGGTATGCGGTCATCGCCGATGATGTCGAGGATGGTTGGCGACGGGCAATGGTGTTGATGAGTTCAGCGACAGCCGAAGAGCTCGTCGACCCCGATCTGCCGCCGCACCGACTGTTGTTCCGGCTTTTCCACGAGGACGGCGTCCGAGTTTACGACACTCATACGCTCGAAGCGCGCTGCCGCTGCTCGCGAGAGCGCATCGAAGGCATATTGCGTCTGTTTTCACCCGACGAGCTCGAAGATATGCGCCAGGAGGGGGTTACCACGGTGACGTGCCAGTTCTGCAACCAGAGCTATGTCTTCGACGAAGCCGATCTCGACCGGATCAGGAAGACGTGATCTTTCGCCTGACTTCCCAGCTCCCATGAGCACGAGCTACGAGGCCGAGTGGCGGGCCCGCTTCGGCGACGATGCGGGCCTTCCGCATGAGCTTCCGGAGCTGCCCTGGTTGCGCCAGGTGCTGATGCGGCGCACCCATCGACGCTACACCGACCGCCCCGTAGCCGAGCCGCTACTGAATCTGTTGCTTGCGGCTGCGTTCTCGGCCTCCTCGAAATCGGATTTTCAACAGGCATCGGTCATCCGAGTCGAGGATCGCGCCAGACGCAATCGTCTCGCCGCACTCGTTCCGGACATGCCGTGGATTGGCACGGCGCCGGTCTTCTTGGTCTTCTGCGGCGATGCGCGCCGACTCGAGCGGCTCGGCGAGCAGCGCGGCCACCAAGCCGACAACGGTAAGCTCGAAGGGTTCTTCAACGCCACAGTAGATGCGGCGCTGGTCTTGCAGACCTTCATCTTGGCCGCCGAGACGGCAGGGCTCGGCTGCTGTCCGATCAGTGTCATTCGCAACCACCCCTATGCGGTCGCGGACACCCTGGATCTGCCTGACAAGGTGTTTCCCGTCGCCGGTTTGTGCGTCGGTTATCCCGCTGCTGCCGGGCGCGTCAGCATGCGCCTGCCACTCGAGGTCACCTTCCACCTCGACCGGTACAACGATTCCCGTTTCGACGAAGCCGTGGCTGCTTATGACCTGAGACGTACCACGCGGTATTCGATCCCGCGGGAGCAGCAGCGCCTGCCGGA
>JAFAHQ010000239.1 GCA_019237135.1 Alphaproteobacteria bacterium | reverse complement strand
GCTACGACCCGGCAATCGAAAGCCTGGTCCGCTATCTCGGCAACGCGAGCGAATATCTCGACCTGATGCTCGAATTCGGCGGCGAGGAGGTCGAGATCGCGCACGGCTCGCAAGCCTACAGCATGAAGGCGAACTGGAAGCTCCTGGTCGAAAACAGCATGGACGGCTACCACGCGATCCCGACCCACCAGCGCTTCTTCAACCAGTACCTCGCCGATATCGGCATGGATGCGGCGAGCTGGTCCGGCCCCAACCGCATCCAGGGGATCGGGTTGGCACTCGGCGGCGGTCACGCGGTGATCGAAAACCGCGCGCGGGCCTTGCCGATCACCGGCACGGCAAAAGCGGAGCTCGACGCGATCAGCGCCCGGTTGGTCGAACGGGTCGGCCCCGAGCGCGCCCATCGCATCGCCGACTACAGCCGGAACCTGTTCATCTTCCCCAATCTGATCCTGATCTCGTCCTGGCACACGATCCGCACCTGGTACCCGCTCGCACCCGACTACATGGAGATCGACGCCTGGGCCAACCTGCCGCGCGGCGAGTCGCCGGAATTGCGGCAGCGGCGATTCGAGAATTTTATCTCGTTTCTGGGCCCCGCGGGGTTCGGCACGCCGGACGACGTTTACGCCCTCGAAGGCTGTCAGCGCGGCTTTGCGGCCTGGCGCGAACTGTCGTGGTCCGACATGTCCCGCGGCATGGGCCGTACGCAGCCATCGAGCCAGGACGAATTGCAGATGCGCGCCTTTTGGCGGCGCTGGCACGCCCTGATCCGGGGAATGCGCGGCCCAACCGACTGCTCCGACCGGCTGGCGCAGCGCGCAGCGGCCGAGTGAGCCCGAGCGCCATGGCGGTGTTCAGTCGCGGGGAGATCGAAGAGTTCTTCATTCACGAGGCGGCACTCCTCGACGAGTGGCGGCTCGAGGAATGGTTGGAAATGATGGCGCCGGACGCCCGCTATCTGGTGCCGCCGCTCGACGCACCCGACGCCGATCATCGCGACACCTTGTTCCTGATCGCCGACGACCGGCGCACGCTGGCCTCGCGCATCAGGCAATTGTTGAGCGGCACCACCTGGGCCGAAAACCCGCGCTCACGTACCCGCCGGCTGATCACCAATGTTCGGCTGCTCGCCGCCGACAATGAAGAAGCGCGCGCCACCGCCAATTTCGCCGTCTGGCGCTTCCAGCACGAGCAGACCGACGTCTATGTCGGGCGCTATCTCAATGTGCTGCTGCGCGGCCCCTCAGGCCTCTTGTTCCGTGAGCGGCGGGCGGTGCTCGATCTCGAAACTCTGCGCCCGCACGGCAAGCTCAGCTTCATTCTCTAGGCGCCACTGCCCGACGAATGCAGCCTTGTGACCTCAGGCTGCCTGCGCGAAGGTGGTCATCACATCCCGCTCGTAGGCCAGCAGTTTCTGTACACTCGGCCGCTGCTTCATGCGCTCGAAATGCGCCAAACAGTTCTCGAATTGTGAAAGGTCGAGGTCGAATTGGGTGCCTCTGCGAAAGCACCAGAAGAAGTGCGCATCGACGGCGGTGAAATGGTCGAAGAACCATTCGCGCTCGGCGAGCTTGTCGTCCGCGATGCGATAGTTCTCGAACAGCTGCTGCACTGCAAGCCGTCGCACGGACTCCTCCGCGCCAGGCAGGTCGCAGACGCGCGCGGGCGAATTGATGCGCGAAAGGAACGGATGGATGCCCGAGGCGCACCAAGCCAACAGGGAGATCGCGTGCAATTCCTGCATTGGATCCTCAGGGAGCAGCTTTGCCGCCGGAAAATTTCGGGCGATCCAGGTTTGGATGGCAACGTTCTCGGTCAGCGGCAAGCCGTCGATCACGAGGACCGGCACTTTATGCTTAGGATTGAGTTGCAAATACTCCGGCGTCATGTGGTGCGACTTGCGGAAGTTTAGCGGGCGGACCTCGAAAGGCGCGCCCGCCTCGGTTAGCGTCACGTAGGGCACGAGCGAGCAAGCATTGGGAGCGTAGTAGAGGATCAGCTGCATTCGAAATCTCCTGGAGCTAACGCGCGAAATCCTCGCGCTGTAGCACGATTGGCTCACCGTGCCGGGTGCGGTCCGCGGCGCGGTCCCAGGCGTCGCGGTAGCGCCCCAACGCTGCAGCGTCGGTGACACCCTTTTCGGCGACGATGCGCTCGAGTGCCGCAAGCCAGTGCTGGTAATAGGTTTCGCCGGTGTCGGGGTCGCCCTTCGCCTGCGCTCGCTTGATCTCGTCGCCCAGCACCGCCGTCCATTCGCTCCAGCCGAAGAGGCCGCGCTCGTGCAAGGCCACCGCCAGCGCGAAAGCCTGGGCCTCCCACGGCTCGCGGAACAGCGGACCCTCGGGGCCGCGCGGGATGCCCGGCACCGCCGCGATGGCCTGGTCGATGCTCATGCCGGCACGAGATAAGGCTCAAACGCCTCGATCGAAACTTTGATCGCGGGGTCGGCCTCCTCACCCCACAACTCGCGGCCGGTAAAGACGACGTTGTAAAGCCATTGCGGGTTCTCGCCCGCCCCGACTGCCGCGGTATCCGGAAAGACGTGACAGCCGCGAACTGCCTCGATGGTGCCGAGCTTGCCGCGCGCATAGCGCGGCAGGCGGGTGTGGGTCGCCGGGTGGAGGTTCTTGGTGCGGACCGGGTCGCCGGGTTTGAAGCGCGCCGGGCCCGGCGACGGCCGGTCGAAATTCGCGAAGGACATTGCCTTTGCATCATCCAGTGTCATTTTGCGATTCAGCCGCATCCCGGGGCGCAACGCGCGGCCGGCGGCGAGCTCGTCCTCGCCGACCAGGCCATGGGCCACGACGCGGCGCTCGAGCCCAAGAAACCAGCGCCGGTAGTAAGACGAGGCGAGATAGGCAAGCGGCGGCAGGTTTTCGAGCGAGGCGCGCCCGCCGTCGATTGTCCACAGGCCGGTGGCACCCATGGCGCGCTGCAACGCATAGACGCGCCCTTCCCAATCTTCGTGGAAGACCGGCTCGTTGGGCTCGGACTCGACCGGGCCAAAGCCGTGCGTGCCACCCATATCGTGGATCGAATTCGTCATCGCGCCGCTCCCGCCTTATTTTCCTCTGGTGATTTCGGCAAGCCGGTGCCGACCATGCTGTCGCGGGTGACGAGTGCGGCCAGCGCCTCCTCGCTCCACCCCTCGGTACCGTCGGGCCGTATCGGTACCACCAGGAAGCGCGTCTCGGCGGTCGAATCCCAGATCCGGATATCGGTGCCGGGCGGCAGACTGACGCCGAAATCGGCGAGTACGCCTTTGGGGTCGATCACGGTGCGCGAGCGATAGGGGGCCGATTTGTACCAGACGGGCGGCAGCCCCAGCACCGGCCACGGGTAGCATGAGCACAAGGTACAGACGACGACGTTGTGGGTTTGCGGCGTGTTCTCGACAGCGATCAGATGGGCGCCGACAGGGTCGAACTCCGCCACCGAATTGACCGCTTCAGTGGCGTCGGTCAGCAGCCGCCGCTTGAATTCCGGGTCGACCCAGGCGCGCGCGACGACGCGCGCGCCGATATGCGGGCCGATCCTGGTCTCGACATTCTCGATGATCTGATCGAGGGCCGCCGGTTCGACATAGCCCTTCTCGGTCAGGATCGTCTCGAGTGCCTTCACCCGGAGCTGCATCTCCGACAGCTCGGAGCCATGGTCGTGGGTGTGTGGGTCGTTTGCAGGCATGGCAGAGCCTCTTGTGGCCGGGTTGCGCCAAACTCGCACAGCCGGCCGTAGGCTTCAACAGCGCATGGTTTTCAGGCGAGCCACCAGCTAACATCTTCCGACGGATACGGGTGGGAGTGCGAGGCGATGATCGGCTGGCGGGCGAGGCTGGGGTTTCTGGTGCCGCCCGGGAACCCGACCGTGGAGACGGAAATGATCGCAATGGCGCCGGGAGGCATTTCGCTGCATTTCCACCGGATGGTCGCGCATGGCACGCCCGGCTCGCTCGTCGGGCAGACCGAGCGCAACCGCTCGATGGTCGAGAATATCGACAGCGGTGTCGAGCTGCTGGCGATGGTCAAGCCCGATATCATCGTCGTCGCGCACACGGCGACCAGCTATCACCTCGGCCGCCGGGGTGAGGCGGAATTGCTCGACCGGCTGGAGAAGGCGACCGGTCGGCGCGTCGTCACCGCCTTCGGCTCGGTGGTGCATGCGCTGGGCCGCCTCGATATCCGCAAACTGGCGCTCGGCACACCCTATTCGGCAGAGGTCACCTCGCGGGGCAAGGCGCATCTCGAAGCCCATGGCTTCGAGGTCGTGAAGTTCGAAAATCTGAAGGGGGTCGAGAACATATACGACACGACCGCCGAACACGCTTATGCGCTGGCGCGGTCGGTCGATACCGAGGATGCCGAGGCGGTCTTCCTCAGCGGTACCGGAATGCCAACAGTGAGCGTATTGGATGCGCTCGAACAGGATCTCGACAAGCCGGTTCTTTCGAGCGCGTCGGCGATGATGTGGCATGCGCTGCGGCTGGCCGGTGTCGGCCAGCCGATCGCGGGCTATGGGCGCTTGCTGACCATCAGGTGATGAGGAGAATCGAGATGATCAAGGTGAGCGTGTTCTATCCAAACAATGAAGGCAGTAAATTCGACATGAATTACTACTGCAATACCCACATGCCAATGGTTCGGCAGAAATTAGGGGCGGCATGCAAAGGTGCGGCGGTCGAGCAGGGAATTGCCGGCGCCACCCCGGGGTCGCGGCCCGGCTTTATCGCGATGGGCCACATTTACTTCGAGTCAGTGGAGGCATTTCAGACCGCGTTCGGTCCTCATGCCGAAGCGATCATGGCCGACATTCCTAACTACACCGACATCCAGCCGACGCTCCAAATCAGCGAGGTGAAGATCTAACGTCTTGTGCCTGTTGGCTCACTCTCTTGTAGCCTCTCCCTGACCGGCGTGTCGGAGCCCAGGATCTGGAGAGTCGCCGTCGTCGGCTGCGGCGTCGGCCGCGACCATATCGTCAGGGGTTACCAGAAGCATCCCGACAAATTTGGCGTCCACGCGCTCTGCGAAATCGATGAATGCCGGCTCGCAGCCGTCGCCGACGAATTTTCGATCCCGCGGCGCACAATGTCCTTCGACGAAGTCCTGCGGATGGACGATATCGACATCGTCGACATCTGCACCCCGGCAGCACTCCACTTCGGGCAGATCCTCGGCGCGCTGTCGGCCGGCAAGGAGGTCGTCTGCGAGAAGCCGCTGGTCGGGACGCTCGCCGAGATCGACCGGGTGATCGCCGCCGAGAGAGAAACGGCAGGGCGGGCGATGCCGATTTTTCAGTACCGCTTTGGCAACGGGGTGCAAAAAGCCAAGCGGATCATTGATTTGGGGATTGCCGGGAAACCCTACGTCGCGACTGTCGAGACCGCTTGGAAACGGGCCGCGAAGTATTACGAGACGCCATGGCGCGGGCGCAGGGAGACCGAGTGTGGCGGCGTGTTGTTGATGCACGCGATCCACAACCATGACCTGATGCAATGGTTGATGGGCTCGGCCTCCAGCGTGTTTGCGCGCACGGCGACGCGGGTCAATCCGATCGAGGTCGAGGACTGCGCCGTTGCGAGCCTTGTGATGCAGAGCGGTGCACTGGCCTCGCTCGCTGCGACACTCGGCTCGCAGCGCGAGATCAGCCGGCTGCGGCTATGCTTCGAGCAGGTTACATTCGAGAGCTCACACGCGCCGTATTCACCCGGCGACGACCCGTGGGAGATCGTCCCCGTTTCGCCCGAGGCCGAGGCGCGGATTGCCGGCGCCCTGGCCGGCTATCGGGCCGTGTCAGCGCGATATGAGGGCCAATTCGCCGCCTACCACGCGGCTCTGACCACCGGCGCCGCGTTACCGGTGACGCTCGCCGATGCCCGTTCTTCGCTGGAACTCGCCACCGCGCTCTACCATTCGGCGACAACCGGGCTTCCCGTGACCCTGCCGATCGCAGCCGATCACCCGGCCTACAATGGCTGGCTTCCCCCGAAGCCCTGACACCCCGCTCCAAACGCAAACCCGAGGGATAGTATCCGATGAAAATCGTCGTATTCGGCCCCGAAAAGCGAACCGGTGGGTTGCATGACGGCAATGTCGTCGACCTCTCTTACGCATGCGCCAAGTATCTGCGCGAGCGCGCCGCCGAGCCCGGTCCGGCGGAGATGGCCGAGGCGCTGGTGCCGTCAGAGCTGGCGCGGCTGATCGAAGGCGGCCCGCGCGCGCTCGAACACGCGCAAAAAGCGCTCGACTACCTCTTCACGCAGGCCCAGGACAAACTCGGGCCAAAGGGCGAGACGCTCGTTTATCCAGCTGCGGATGTTCGCCTGCACGCCCCGCGGCCGAATAACGCCCGCATCGCTTGCGCTGGCGGAAACTTCGCTGACCATGCTGCGGCAATGGCCGTGAAAATGCGCGGCAGACCTTATGAGGGCGATGCCTACCAGGAGATCCGCAAAGCCGGTTTTTGGGGTTTCTGGAAGCTCGCTCGCGAGATCGTCGGTCCCGACGGCGAGCTCGTTTACCCTGACCGGTGCGACCGCCTGGACTACGAGGGCGAGATTGCGGTCGTGCTCGGCAAGCGTGGTATCGACCTGAAACGCTCGCAACTCGAGGAGTATGTCTGGGGCGTCACGATACTGGCGGATTGGAGCATCCGCGCACCGCGGGAGACGCCAGGCGGGCCGCTCAATTTTGGCTTTCCGAAGAATTTCGATACGTCGTGCTCGCTGGGCCCGTGCATTGTGGTGGGCGAGGCCGACCCAACAAATGCCGATCTCGAGACATTGGTCAACGGAGAGCGCCGCCAGCGCTTCAACACGCGCGACATGGTTTTCACCTTCGGCGAATACCTCGAATATCTATCGCGCGACTTCACGCTGTACCCGGGCGACATTATCAGCGGCGGAACGGTGGCCGGGACGGCAGCGGATTCGAGCGAATTACTGCCCGACGGCAGCTCCGCTCCGGAGCGCTTTCTGCAGCCCGGCGACCTTGTCGAGATGAGCTCTCCCTCGATCGGCTCGCTACGGACCCGGGTGGTGGCAAAGAAAGCGTAGGCCTCAACCGGCAGCGAGCACCTCGAGGGCCGAGGCCCAGGCGTCACAGGTATGACGGACGTCTTCCGGCGTGTGGGCGAGTGAGACGTAATATTTCGACTCCCCTTTGAGGACACCGCGTTCACGCAGCAGCGCATTGAACTGCCGCAGCATGTCAGCATCGCCGCGTAGGGTGCCGCGATAGTCGCGAACCGGCTCCCCGGTGAATACGACATCGAACAGTGGCGGCTCGCCGACCACCCAAGCCGTCAGTCCGTTGCGCTTCAGCAGCTCTGCGAGCGTATCCATCAGCTGCCGACCGGTGGCGAAGATGCGCTCGTAAGCGCCGGGTCGTCTCAGAATCTCGAGGGTTGCCAGCCCGGCGGCGGCCGCGACGGGGTTACCCGACAAGGTGCCGACCTGCATCAAGAAACCCTCGTCGCCGACCCTGTCGTGGTCAAAATGGGCCATGATCTCGGCCCGCCCGGCGATCGCCGCAAGCGGAAAGCCGCCGCCGATCACCTTGCCGAGCGTGCAAAGGTCGGGCACGACGCCGTAATATTCCTGCGCACCGCCATAAGCGAAACGGAACCCGGTCACGACCTCGTCGAAGATCAATGGGATGCCATGCTCCGTCGTGATCTTGCGCAGCCCGTCAAGGAAGCCGGGCATCGGCGGGATGATGCGTTGAAAGGGTTCGAGGATGACGCCCGCCAGCTCGTCGCGATGCTCGCGCACCATAGCGGTGGCCGCCTCTATGTCGTTGAACGGAGCCACCAGGATTTCGTCGCGGACGCTGCGCGGGATTCCCGCCGAATCAGGGATCGGCTGCGGAAAGTTGCCCGGCCTCTTCGGGGCCAGGCTCATCAGCGAATAGTCGCTCATGCCGTGATAGCCGCCCTCGAATTTGAGGATCTTGTCCCGCTTGCGGAAAGCGCGGGCGGCGCGCATTGCGTACAGGTCCGCCTCGGAGCCGGTGGAGACGAAGCGAACTTGCTCGGCGCAGGGCACTGCTGCGACGATGGCCTCGGCTAGCTCGATCCCAAATCGGTTGTTGGCAAAAAAGGTCGTGCCCTGCGCGATGCGCGCCTGGGCAGCAGCCGTCACCTCGGGATGAGCGTGACCAACCAGCATCGGGCCGGAGCCGAGCAAGAAATCGACATACTCCCTGCCGCTCTCGTCCCACACACGGCCGCCGCGGCCTTCGCGAATCACCACATTAGACGGGACGTTGCCGAAGGTGCCGCCGGGCAGCACCTGCCTCGCCCTCTCGATGAGCCTATACTCGATCTCGCTCTCGGTATCCGGCTTCACTGACCCCTCCTCACTTTCACGACCCCGGTTGTCTCGTCACTGCAGGCCAAAGGTCAAGGCCCCGGAGCATCTGGAGCCGCCATAGCGCCCAGTATCCTCCCGATAGTTATTTCTGGGGCGTCGTATCGAGCACCTCCCGGATCACGCTCGCGAGCCCCACCCGCCATGGCGGCTGCGCGATCCCGAACGCCGCCTCGATCTTTCGGCAATCGAGAACCGAGTTCATCGGACGTTGCGCCGGCGTTGGGTATTGGTCGGTGGTGATCGGCTCGACCTGTGGACAGGCCGCGAGTAAGGGGGCCGCCAGCTCGAAGATCGCCTCGGCGAAGTCGTGCCAGCTCGTGGCGCCGGCGCCGGCGAAATGATAGGTGCCCCATTTCGCCTCGCCTTTCTCGATGTGTCCGGCGATCACCGTCAGCGCGGCCGCGATATCGGCTGCTGCCGTCGGACATCCGCGCTGGTCGACGACCACGCGCAAGACCGGCCGCTCGGCTGCGAGCCGAAGCATCGTCTTGACGAAATTTGCCCCGTGCGCTCCGAACACCCACGC
>JAFAHQ010000155.1 GCA_019237135.1 Alphaproteobacteria bacterium | reverse complement strand
AACGAAAAGACGTCGGCGGTCAGGCCGCTGTCCCAGCCGAAGTCGCGAAGGATCGGTGGGAACAGCAAGGAAAAGGCAGTGCGGGCGTTGACACCCACCGCCATCGTCAAAAATCCGATTGCGACCAGCACCCAACCATAGAAAAACTGTAATAGCTAAGACTTGATCGGACAGACGGTGTTGACTGTGTGAGCCGATATGGCTGTCGCCTGTGGTCATGCCGCCATGAGTTTTTCCTTTGCCAGTGGTAGCGCGTCAAGAAAGGTCTGCATGGGGGTCTTGCCGAAGCACCAGCGGCCCTGATGGGGCCGTTGGTCATTGTATTCGGTGATCCACGCATCGAGGTCAGTCTGTAGCTCGTCGATCGTGCGGTAGATTTTTTTGCGGAACGCCACCCGGTAGAACTCATCCAAGACGGTGCGATGGAAGCGCTCGCAGATTCCATTTGTTTGCGGGCTCTTGGTCTTGGTGCGGCTGTGATCGATGTCCTCGACCGCGAGGTAGAGCTCGTATTCGTGGCTCTGGGTGCCGCAAAACTCGGTGCCGCGATCGGTCAGCATGCGCGACAGGCGGATGGCGTGCTCGTCATAAAACGGCACCACCCGGTCGTTGAGGATCTCGGCGGCGGTGATCGGTGTCTTGCGATCATAGAGCTTGGCGAAGGCGACCTTGGCATAGGTGTCGATGACGGTCTGCTGATAGACCCGGCCCACACCCTTCAGGGTGCCGACATAGAAGGTATCCTGGGCACCGCAATAGCCGGGGCATTCGCTCTCGAATTCACCGTGCGCTTCTTTGTCGGCTTTGGCCTTCTCGAGGGCGGCGATTTGGGCCTCGGTCAACAGGATCCCATCCTGCGCCACCTTGGCTTCGAGCGCCTTGAGGCGGTGTTTGATCGACGTCAGATCGTGGCGTTGCCACACGCAGCGCACCCCGGCCGGCGAGATGGACAGGCCCTGCCGCTTCAGTGCCTCTGATACCCGCACCTGGCCCCAGGCCGGCTGCTCGATCGCAAGGTCGACCACGGCCCGTTCGATTTCCGGCGCCGTGCGGTTCTTCATCACTGGCTTGCGTCGGCTGATCTCCTGCAGGGCCAGCTCGCCGCCTTTGTCGTAGAGTTCCTTGAAGCGGTAAAAGCTGTCGCGGCTGTAGCCCATCATCTTGCAGGCCTGGCTGACATTGCCGAGCTGTTTGGCCAGCTCCAGCAAACCAACCTTCGCCCGGATGATCTTTTGCTCTTGCGTCATCTCGTGATCTCCGTCCCGCCGGAAGGCGGGTCGCGGTCCCAGCTCAGGGTGAGAACCGCGACCCGCCCCCGGCTCCGTTTCGGAAACCAACAACAAATGTCAGATTAAGTTCGAGCTATTACAAGTAATTGTCGACGCACAAGACGTCGTCGCCCTGGGCGACGAGGCGCTCGCACAGATGCGAGCCCAAGAACCCGGCACCGCCGGTGACGAGAACCCGCTTGGCCACAACGCTCATCGCACGTCCCCGGTCACACCAGCGCCCGCAATTCGTGCCGCGCGCGCTGCCCCGGCCGCGGCAAGCGCAGCTTCGTAAATCGGCATCTTGCCGCGCTGCAAACCCGCGATCTTCGCCGCATCCAGGTCAACGCAGCTCACCGACACGCCAAACTCGGGAAAACACCCCTCGAAACCAACCTCACATGGCCGGTGCCCATTATCGCGATCCAAATCACCGTGACTACCGATCCGCAAGCGGTTTGCAGCGCAGAACGTCAGCAACACGGGCTTATTCCGCGGTGCGTCCAGAGTGATGTTCGTGGGGAAGGCCCAGCGGGCATGCTACGTTGTTGCGCAGCAACGCTTGAGAGCGGGCAGCACGGATGTCTCAATCGGTTTTAGTCACGGGCGGAGCAGGGTATATCGGGAGCCACGCCTGCAAGGCCTTGGCGCGAGCAGGATACCAGCCGGTGGTTTTCGACAACTTGTCGCGCGGGCATCGCGAGGCGGTGCGCTGGGGACCGCTCATCGAAGGCGATCTCGCGGACCGGAACCGGCTGGTCATGGCGCTTGAAACGCACCAGGTGGCTGCCGTCATGCACTTCGCCGCTTACGCTTACGTCGGTGAATCGGTAGCCGATCCGGCAATGTACTACCGCAACAACCTAGCAGGCAGCCTCTCGTTGCTCGAGGCGGTGCGCGAGGTCGGGGTGGACAAGATGGTATTTTCGTCGTCTTGCGCCACTTACGGCATCCCAGTAGGAAGTCCGATCCGCGAAAGCGCTCCGCAGCTGCCGGTCAACCCATATGGCGAAACCAAGCTCGCGATTGAACGGGCACTGCACTGGTTTGGCCAGGCCTATGGTCTGCGCTCGGTTTCGCTCCGGTATTTCAATGCTGCCGGCGCGGACTTGGAGGGCGAGATCGGCGAATTTCACGAGCCCGAAACTCACCTCGTCCCGCTGGTGCTGCAGGCTGCCCTCAAGCGACGGCCGCACGTCGACATCTATGGGACCGATTATCCGACGGCGGACGGGACGGCGATACGCGACTACATTCACGTCGGGGATCTGGCCGAGGCTCATTTGCGGGCACTTGAGTATCTTTGCGCCGGGCGCGAGAGCACGGCGCTGAACCTCGGGACGGGGCGTGGTCATTCCGTGCGCGAAGTGATCGCTGTGGCCGAATCGGTCTGCGGGCGAGCGATCCCTAGGCGCGAGACCGCCCGGCGGGCCGGCGACCCTGCCGTGCTCGTCGCCGATCCGAGCCGCGCCGCCGAGCAGTTCGGCTGGCGGGCGCGTAACTCCGACCTTCAGACAATTATCGCCACCGCTTTTGCCTGGCTCCAACGTTGCGTGAAGCAATGAGTGCCCCCGAGACGGCGGCGACAGGGAATGAAATTCGTTAACGCCCGTTGTGCGTGCACCGCCTGCGGCTAAGCCCGGTCGCGACGGCAAGCGCCCGGGAGCTTCCCAGATGACCACGGTCGAAATCGATGAGGTCGCGATGCGACCCCCACCGTTCGAAGCGGCTCAACTCGATCCGCTGGGAGCAATCCGCGTGCACGGCAAGTTTTTCTTCGCCGGGGATCAGAAGCATTTCGTCAGAGGCGTAACCTACGGCCCCTTCTCGCAAGGCAGTCACGGAGCGCAATTCCCCGAACCCGGGACGGTCGACAGGGATTTCGCGCTAATGGGGAAAGCCGGTGTCAACGCGGTGCGTATTTTCACGGTCCCGCCCGAATGGCTACTCGACGCCGCACACCAGGCAGGGTTGAAGATTCTCGTCGGACTTTCCTGGTCGCAGCACATTGCATTTCTCGACGGCGCTGCGACCCAAGCCGAGATACGGGAAACGGTAACCGCCGGGGTGCGCGATTGCCGCCGCCACCCGGCTGTCTTCGGCTACCTCGTCGGCAATGAGATCCCTCCCGACATCGTACGGTGGCATGGCGCCGAGGCGGTGCGCCGTTTCGTCCGATCCCTTGTCAAATGCGTCAGAGATAAGCACCCCGAAGCGCTCGTCAGTTACGCCAACTTCCCGTCCACCGAATATCTCACGATCGACTTCACCGATTTCATTTGTTTCAACGTTTATCTCCACGACGAGTCGGCGTTCCGCCGTTACATCGCCCGGCTGCACAATCTCGCGGTCGATCGGCCGCTGGTGTTGACCGAATTCGGTGTGGACTCGATGCGTTTAGGGGAGGAGGAACAGCGGCGTATTCTTTCCTGGCAGGTTCGCTCGGCCTTCGAAAGCGGGGTCGCAGGCACATTTGTTTTCGCCTGGACAGACGAGTGGTTTACTGGAGGGCATCAGATAGAGGATTGGGCTTTCGGTCTGGTCGACCGGGAACGCCGGCCCAAGCCGTCCTTCGTCGAGGTAGCGCGTCAATACAAGAGCGCCCTGCCGCCGACTCTACGACGTTATCCGCGGGTCTCGGTTGTGGTCTGTGCCTACAATGCCGAACGCACGATCGATCGATGTCTGGCCTCGCTCGCGGAGCTCACCTATCCCGATTACGAGGTCATCGTTGTCAATGACGGCTCGAGCGACTGTACCCTGGAGATCGCCGAACGCTACAGCTTTTGCCGGATCATCAGCCAGCCGAACAAGGGGCTGAGCGCAGCGCGCAATGTCGGCGCCGAGGTGGCGTCGGGAGAAATCGTCGCCTACACCGACAGTGACTGCGTCGCCGACCCCGACTGGCTGAACTATCTTGTCGTCAAAATGGAAGCGAGCAACCTCGCCGCTTGCGGAGGACCCAATTTCCCGCCGCCCGAGGACACGCTCGTCCCGGCCGTAGTCGCGGTCGCGCCGGGTGGGCCGACACATGTACTGATCAGCGACGAGGTCGCTGAACACATCGCCGGCTGCAACATGGCGTTCCGCCGCGAGGTACTATTGAGGCTTGGCGGTTTCGATCCGATCTATCGCGCGGCCGGCGATGATGTCGATATATGCTGGCGCTTTCAGGACGCCGGCTATTCCATTGGTTTTAGCCCCGCTGCTGTGGTTTGGCATTATCGCCGTAACACGCTGGGTGCTTACTGCAACCAACAGAGGGGTTATGGCAAGGCCGAGGCTCTCGTCTATGCCAAGCACCCGTTTCGCTTTAACTCTTTCGGACAAGCAAAATGGCTTGGTCGCATTTATGGCGATCTTTCGGCCTCCCTGCTGCTATCGCGCCGCCCGGTGATCTATTCCGGAGTGTTTGGCCGCGGTCTGTTCCAAACAATGTACGAGCCGCCTTCGTCACTAACGGCGCTGTTGCCGCTGACCTTCGAATGGAGCGCCACCTCGCTGGCGCTGGCGCTAGCGGGCATCGCCGGTGGCGGGTGGTTGTGGCTTCTTACAGTTCCGTTGCTCGCCACCTGGGGCGTGTGTGTCAACGGCGCGTTGCAGGCGCCAATCGACAAGCGCTTTGCGGATTTCAACCTCATCGGGGTCAAAGCGCGCGCGCTCGCTGCGTTGTTGATATATCTCGGCCCATTGCTGAGGGGCTGGGAGCGCATCAAATGGCGCGTCAAGGCGATGCGGGCACAAGCGCATATCGGCTTGGTCGAGACCGAGCAGCGTCCCCGGATTTGCTGGAGGGAGCGCGCCTTCCATCTGTCCTATTGGAGCGAGTCCGGCGCCGAGAAGGAGGTGTTGCTCGCCGGGCTGAACGATTTTCTCGTACCACATAAATACCTTGTTACTACCGATACCGGCTGGAGCAATTGGGACCTCAAGATCGCGCGCGGTTTGTGCAGTCGCTCGTTGGTCACGGTCTGCACCGAGAATCACGGCAGTAACAAGCGGCTTCTTCGCGTTCGCTGCGCGATGCGGTTGTCCCAGCTCGCTCTGATCTTGTTGCGCGGCTATGCGGCGATGACGGCTTTTGCTCTAATTCTTGGCTGGCCGTTCGTGGCGGCGATCATTGGAATGGTCGGCGTGGTCAATATTTGCGTGATGGGCAGTCAGCTCGTCGGCTTTGGCCGATTGATGCACCGCATCGTCGAAGCCGTAGCGAAGCAGGCTCGTCTGCTGCCGCTGGAGCCGAAGCGACACTCCCGACCCCAGCTCCGCCATCGCCACAAAGGCAGCAATCCAGCACCAACATCCTGCAAAACCTCCGAACCCCCTCTCGTTGGGGGTTGACTATACGTCGCAGTTTGCAAACCGAGCCAGGCCAAATGCCTATGGCAACAAAGCTTCTACCCTATTTGACACCACATCGCTGGAGGATCGTCTGGGCGTTGTTGCAGGTGTTGCTGATCGCCGGCTTCGAGCTGCTGAAGCCGTGGCCGCTGCAAGTCGTGATCGACAACGCGCTCGGCGGCAAGCCGTTTCCAGTTGCGGTGCTGTCGTCGTCTCCGGCGAACCTGCTTCTCCTCGCTTCGATCGGGATCGTTGTCGTCCATTTCGGCGCGGGGACGCTGACGCTGCTCCACAACTATACCGCGATCCGCATCGGTCAGGATATGGTTAACGACCTGCGCGGCGCTCTCTATGCTCATCTTCAGCGGCTGTCGCTCGCCTTTCACAGCCGCCACCGGGTAGGTGATCTGCTGTATCGGATTACCGCAGACAGCTTCGCCGTCCAGACGATGATCATGAACGGTGTGTTACCCATCCTGTCAGCCCTGGTGTTGCTGGTAGGTATGCTCGTGGTCCTTTTTCCGCTCGACCCGGTGCTGACTATCCTCGCGCTAACCGTCGTTCCGGTTCTTTTTGCACTGATTTCGCTGTTCAACCGAAAGATTGTCGAAGTCGCCAGCGATGTGCGCACGACCGAGAGCCGAGTGTACTCGCTCGTCCAATGGGCGATGTCGTCAATCAAATTGGTCCAGGCATTCACTAAAGAAGAGGAAGAGCATCGGCGCTTTATGGGGGCAAGCCGCGAAAGCCTGCAGGCTACGTTGCGGCTGTACAGCTGGCAGACCCTCTATTCAGGGACCGTCAATCTTGTGATCGCCGGCGGTACGGCGCTCGTCATCTTTGCCGGGGCGCGGGCAGTGATCTCCGGCACATTGTCGATCGGACAGCTGATCGTATTCATCTCCTACCTCGCCCAGCTCTACGCGCCGATCAACCAGATCACGCAAAGTTGGGGGCTGATCGCAGGCGCCCGCGTGGGGGCTCGCAGGATTTTTGAGATTCTCGACACCGAACCGGATCTCGAAGACGGCACGCGGAATTTCCCTCCGGACGGAGCGCACGGCGAAGTCGCCTGGTCAGGGATCGGCTTTCGTTATCGCCCCGACACGCCAATCTTGGAAGGCATCGACCTGAAGGTACCAGCCGGGATCAAGATAGCTGTTGTCGGCCCGACCGGAGCAGGCAAATCAACGCTTCTCGGTCTGTTGCCTCGATTCTACGATCCATCGGCAGGCTCCGTTGCGATCGACGGCATCGACGTCCGCGAATACACGCTAAGATCGCTGCGCAACCAAATCGCGATGGTCCTCCAGCCGCCGCTGATATTTCCACTTTCGGTGCGTGACAACATTGCCTATGGCCGTCCCGGGGCCGATGACGTGGCGATCGAGCAAGCAGCTCGACTGGCGCAGATCGATGATCTGATCGCCTCGCTCCCAGCGGGTTACGACACGCTGCTCGGTGAATCCGGCGCATCCCTCTCCGAGGGAGAAAAGCAGCGGATCACCATCGCACGCGCCCTTTTGCGCGATGCTCCGATCCTGATCCTCGACGAGCCCACCTCGGCGCTCGATGTGACGACCGAGGCGCTCGTGATGGCTGGGATCGAGGGGCTGACGGCTGGGCGTACCACCTTTATTATCGCCCACCGTTTGTCGACGGTGCGGCGCTGCGACCGGATCGTCGTACTGCGCGGGGGTGTCATCGTCGAGCAAGGAACTCTAACGGAATTGCTGTGTCGCGATGGGTTCTTCGCGGAGTACTACCGCACACAGTTTGCCCCGCAAGAGGACCGCGCGGGGCAGCTTAAGGTTGTGGTTTGATCAAGCGCACGTTCGGGCTTGGTGTATTCTGGTATGGTCCCGAAGTCTTAGCGAGTTCGAGCGCGTCCTTGCCTCGACCGGCGTTGATGTCGCCCGCTTGTTTTCGTTGTATGGCACGAACCGCGCCGAAAGCGGTCCCACCGACGAGATTGGATCAACCTACTGGCGGCGGCGCAGACGGGCTTGCTAATATTCGCGGCTTGGCGAAGGTGCTACCCCTGTCGACACCACTCGAGCATTACCAAGTCCGAAGCCGGTTTGGTCCGCGCTGTGATCCGTTTAACGAGAAGGCTGCATGCATTCCATACCGGGTTGGACTTCGACGCAGCCTATATGTCGCCGGTTTATGCCCCTGCGCCAGGGATCGTGACCCACGCCGGGTATCGGGGTGCTTACGGCACGGTTGTCGAGATCGGCCATGGCAACGGGATTGCCACCCTGAACAGCCACATGCATCGTTACACTGTCTCGGTAGGCCGACGCGTCGAGGCTCACACGCCGATCGGCCTTCAGCCGCAAGATCCCCGGGAGTTCGCCGCGCTCACCCGCCCCGTTCCGCGAGCAGAAAAGTAGCCCGGGTCGGCGCGCCTTCCTACCGCCGGACGCTCAACGGGCCAAGTCGCTGACCAGCGAAAAGGCCGAATTGCGTCCGACCTGACCTCGATAGATCTGCAGGTTTTCGAGCACCCGCTGAACATAGTTTCGCGTCTCACTGATCGGGATGTTTTCGATCCAGTCGACCATGTCGACTTTGCCGCCGCGCGGATCTCCGTAATCGTGCAGCCACTGCCGAACTCGGCCGGGACCGGCGTTGTAACCGGCGATCGCGAGCGCGTAGGAGCCTCCAAAATCATCGATCAACGTCTCTAGATAAGCCCGCCCGAGGAGCACATTGTAGGTTCCATCCGCGGTCAGCCGCTCGGCAGAGAAGGGTAGTTGCAGTTTGTTGGCGATGTCGCTTGCCGTCGCCGGCATCAGCTGCATGAGTCCGCGCGCCCCCACTCGGCTCACCGCCTCACGGTCGAATGCACTTTCCTGACGCGTGATCGCGAATAAAAGGGCATGTTCCACGGTTCCGCCGCTCGGTACCACGGTGATCGGATAGCCGTGGATCATCAGCGGTGTCCCGGCCTCGATGGCGCGTTTGGCAACCGCGATCGCGAGATCGATCCGCCCATAGGTCTCGGCGAGGGCCGCCAGCATCGCGAACTGCGACGGGGTCGTGGCATTGTTGGCTATGTTCAACAGGAAAGCCTTGCTCTGGTCTCGAAAGCCAAGCTCGAGAAAAATTTTGGCTGCGCGGACCATCTCGTCCTCGTTGAACCGGGCGAGTTCCGCGGGATCTGGAACCGGCTCTGGGACCGGATGCGGGGGCGCGTCGTGGCCGAGCCGGTGGGCCGACAGCTGCCCGTAGAAGGTGACCATGTGATCGGCCGCTGCGGTATACCATTTCGCGGCGAGCTCCGGTTTCCCTTGAGCTTCAGCAGCCCGTCCGCCCCAGTATCCGGCCCGAGCCTTCGCGTAGGGCGTGCTCACGCGGGTCAGAATGTGCGAAAAGTGGTCGAAGGCGAGCGCCGGGTTCTTCATGTAGCGCAACGCGATGTAACCCAGAAGAAACTCGGCTTCGGAAAAGGCGTTACCCTCTATCAAGCCGTGTTGCTCGACGAGACGATAAGCGAGCGCGGCATTGCCGGTCGCTAAAACCCGGCGGGCGATAGTCTGCCGCTCGGCCCACCATGCTGCCGGACGGACCAGGTCTCCAGGCTGAGACAGGAGGATCTGCACCGCGGCATTGACCATGTCCTTCCTCGTGCGCCAACGCAGCTCGTCGTAAATGAGCCCTGGATCGGCGCGCAGCCTGGCGGGGACGCGAGCAGCAACGACCTCGGCGTTTGACGCCACTGCAGCCAGCGCTAGACGCGCTTCGGCCAAATCGCGCCAATCAGTCGGCACCAGAAGGAGCATGCGGCGTGCTGCGTCGTACTGCGCGTCCCACAAAAGCCGGTCGAGGCGCTTTTCATTATCTTCTGCTCGGATCGATGCCGAGTGACTGGCAAGAAAATTTCGTTCATCGAGAGGGCCGAAATCGCCATCGATCCAGGTCTCTCGCAGCGCTGCAGCGCCGCCTTCCAGGTTTCCCGAGTTTAGCATGATCTCGGCGCTGCGGACTTTGCCCGCCGTGCCGACCGGAGGGAACCGCTCAAACCAGTCAGCAGCCACCCCGTCCGATTCGCCGGCCAAGGCTTCCTCGGCATGCTTGCGCAAGGCCTGTTGGCGCGGCCAGTTGGGGTTCTTCTCGATGAACTCGGCAATGTCGGGAAACCGCCCGGGTGCACCTGGACGGGAATAATCCATCCAATGCAGGATTTTGAGCGGCAGCGGGTCACTTGTCAGGGCGAGTTCGGCATAGGCTCGGTTCCAGTCGCCGCCCTGCGCCGCGGCGAGCGCAGAACGGGTCGCCTGTAGATCGGCTTCGGACAGGGTCTGTGCGTGTGATATCGAAAGGTTGAGCGCAAAAATACCCAGACATAGCGATAACACTACGCGAAGAACCGGGAGCAAGGCCGGCCACTCCTTTGCTGGGTAAAAGATGGGGTAAAAATTTCTTTACGGTTTTTCGGCACCCGGGGCAAGTCGGCCAACTATCTCGCTCGTCACCTGCCGTCCGACCGCAGCGGCGCTGTTGAAGCCCTTGCCTTCGAGGGCTATCGTTGATCGGTTAAGCCGCAATCCCGGAGGAAACGATGTTCAGGGGATCGCTCGTCGCGTTGATCACACCCTTCCGCAACGGGGAGGTCGAAGAAACCGCCTTTCAGGAGCTGGTGACCTGGCAGATCGAGCAAGGTACGCACGGGTTTGTTCCGTGCGGGACAACCGGCGAGTCGCCGGCGCTACACGACGACGAGGCGCGTCGAATCATCCAACTCTGCGTGGAGGTGGCTAAGGGCCGCGCTCCGGTAATTGCCGGGACCGGCACCAACTCCACCGACCATACGATCGTGTTGACGCGTCAGGCGAAGGAAGCCGGTGCCGATGCCGCGCTGATCGTTTGTCCCTATTACAACAAGCCCACCCAGGAAGGCTTGTTTCAACATTTCAAGGCCGTACACGATGCGGTCGACCTGCCGATCATCATATACAATATCCCGGGTCGCTCGGCCGTCGACATGACCAACGCAACGATGGCGCGGCTCGCCAAGCTGCCGAACATCATCGGTGTCAAGGATGCCACGAACGATCTCGCGCGGCCTTTGCGGATGCGCAGCGAAATCGGCACGGGGTTCTGCCTACTTTCAGGTGAGGACGCTACCGCCGTCGCATATCTCGCTCAAGGCGGCGATGGCTGCATTTCTGTGACGGCGAATGTCGCGCCGCGACTGTGTTCGGAAATGCATGAGGCGTGGCAACGGGGTAATGTCAAAACCGTGCGTGAGATAAACGAGCGGCTGATCCCGTTGCACGATGCGCTGTTCGCCGAAACCAGCCCGGCACCGGTAAAATACGCAGCTTCGCTGCTCGGTCGCTGCACCGCCGAGGTGCGCCAGCCACTCTGGGCGATCATGCCTGAGACGCAGCAAAAGGTGCAGCAGGCGATGCGCGGCGCCGGCCTCCTCAACTGATGAGGGCGGCAGACCGCTACGTTGCGCAGAACCGCCGGGCGCGTCACGATTACTTTATCGAGGATACGATCGAGGCGGGGGTCGTCCTGCAAGGCACTGAGGTCAAGGTGCTGCGCCAGGGGCAGGCAAGCATTACCGAAGCCTATGCCGATCAGAGCGGGGGCGAGTTATTTCTCGTCAACGCGAATATACCTGAATACGCGGCCTCGGCCCGCTTCAATCATCAGCCACGGCGACCGCGCAAGCTGTTACTCCATCGCAAGCAGATGAACCGATTGTTGGGCGCAATCCAGCGCGATGGGATAACGGTGATCCCGTTATCTATCTATTTCAACGAACGCGGCCGGGCGAAAGTCGAACTCGGTCTCGCCCGAGGGAAGCGGAAGGCTGATAAGCGGCAAGCCGAGAAACAGCGTGATTGGCAGCGCAGCCGGGCCCGCATCTTGCGTGCGGCCAACGGCTGAGCGCCCGTACCCCATCGCTATGTTGGTCCGCCCATCCCTCCCGCGGCAGTGATGGGGCTGCGGCGGGGAGCTTCCTGATCAAGCCAGGGCGCAAGGGAAATAAACACAGATTCGAACATCGCGACAGTGAGCCTGCCGGTGTTGGTATTAAGCCTAGAGCAGTGATAACTGTCGGCCAACAGCGTGCTGTCCGACAGCCGATACAAACCACCATGTGCGAAGGGGAAGTGCCCGCGACGCAAGCCTAGCGCTTCGAGCACGGCTTGGTGAGCGATAGTGCCGAGCGCCAGGATCGCGCGGAGCTTGGGCAACCCGGTGATCTCCGCAGCGAGAAAGCGCCGGCAAGTCGCGATTTCGCCGGGCTCGGGCTTGTTTTGCGGGGGCACGCAACGGACCGCATTGGTGATCCGCGCACGGCGCAGCACAACGCCGTCATCCGTACGGGCATCGTAGAGGCCCTCCGAGAAGCCGAATTTTCGGAGCGTCTGGTACAACAACCCGCCGGCATAGTCGCCGGTGAACGGTCTTCCCGTGCGATTTGCCCCCCTGAGGCCCGGTGCAAGGCCGACGATCAACAGTTCCGCGGCGTCATCACCAAAAGATGGGACCGGCGCATTGAACCATTCCGAATGAGCCGCTCGCTGGACCTCACGGAAGGCGAAGAGGCGCGGACAGAGCAGGCAGTCGTGCGACGGCACGGCCGCTGATGCTGAGACCCTCACGCTTCGTCGACCGGTTCGCCTCGTGCCCGGTGGGGCTCCTCGCGGGAATGATTGCGCATAATACTTGGCGCAAGCTCCTGGAGCTCGATGAAATTGTCAGCCTGACGACGCAGGTCGTCTGAGACCATTGGTGGCGACGAACGGATAGTAGATACAACTGAAACACGAACTCCCTTGCGCTGAACCGCCTCGACAAGCCGCCGGAAATCGCCGTCGCCAGAGAATAGGATTGCATGATCAATGTATTGAGCCATCTCAAGCATGTCGATCGCCAGCTCGATATCCATGTTACCCTTGATCCGCCGCCGACCCATCACGTCGGTGAACTCTTTCGTCGGCTTTGTTACCATCGTGTAGCCGTTGTAATCGAGCCAATCGACGAGCGGGCGGATCGGCGAGTATTCCTGGTCTTCGAGCAGAGCGGTGTAATAGAATGCACGGATCAGGCGGCCTTTAGCGCTGAACAGATCGAGTAAGCGCTTGTAGTCTATGTCGAATGCTAGGCCGCGCGCTGCTGAATAGAGGTTGGCTCCATCGATGAATATGGCAAGCCGCTCTTCCGGGTAGAAAATCATCTGGTACAAATGCCCCGTCGAGTTCGATAATGTAACCTAAATGTCTTACAGCGCGCATCCCGGGTCAAGCAGGGCAAGCCGCATGAGAGACAAATTGCTCCTGATCGGCATCGGCGGTAATCTGGCCAGCCCGCGGTTCGGCGCGCCCGTAGATACGCTTTCAGCCGCTTTGGTTGTGCTTGAAGCAGAGGGTATTCAGGTCGCGACCCGCTCTGCTTGGTACCGAACCGAGCCTGTACCGCGCTCGGACCAACCGTGGTTCGTCAACGCTGTCGCGTCGCTGACAACCCATCTCGCCGCGCCCGACCTGCTCGCGGTGTTGCAAGCGGTCGAGGAACAATTTGGTCGTGTCCGCAGCGAGCGAAACGCATCGCGCGTGCTCGATCTCGATCTGCTTGATCATCGTGGTCAGGTGACCCAGACCGCATCGCTTGTCCTGCCGCACCCGCGGCTTCATCAACGTCGATTCGTGCTCCTGCCGCTCGCCGAGATTGCACCCGACTGGCGCCATCCGCTGTCGGGGTTGACGGCTAAGCAGCTGCTTTCCCGGCTCGCTGCGAAACAGCCGATCGAGCGGTTGCCGTGCTGATCGGATGTCGGTGTGGTGAGTTGTGCTCGCTGCACCGTACCGATATAAAATGCGCGGTTGATTCGCCGGTTTGATGCGATGACCGAATTCGGGGCGGCCCGCGCCCACATGATCGAGAGCCAGCTCCGGCCCAACAAGGTCATGGACGGGCGAGTGCTCGGTGCCTTCGCCCGAATCCGCCGCGAGCTCTTCGTTCCTGAGCATCTCCGGGTAGTGGCCTACATCGACGAGGATCTGCGGCTCGGTGGAAGCCGCTATCTGATACAGCCGATGGTGGTGGCCCGTCTGTTGCAAACAGCGGCGATCGAGCGCACTGACACTGTTTTGATTATCGGTGCCGGTTCAGGATACGAAGCGGCCCTCGCCGCCCAGCTGGCACGGAGCGTTATCGCCCTCGAAGAGGATCCAGAACTCGCGCGGCGAGCACGCGCGGCTCTGGTCGAGCACTCAATCGCCTCCGTCAGCGTTGTGGAGGGGCCCCTGTCGCTGGGCTATCGGCCGCGTGCCCCTTATGATGTAATGCTGCTCTGCGGAGCAGTCGCCGAGGTGCCATCCGAGATCGATTCACAGCTTGCCGAAGGGGGGCGGCTCCTGGCCATCGTCAAATCAGCGAGCGGGATCGGCCGCGCCACCCTCAGGACGCGGACGGGGGGAGTTATGGCGGCGCGCATGCTCTTCGATGCTGCGACTCCGCTGCTCCCAGGCTTCTCGCCAAAGCCCGCTTTTGTATTATGAAGCTCGTGTAGTGATGTTCTCGACCGCTAAAGCGTTCATGTCGAAAGCCGACCGAGCCGCGACAATGTGGCGTGCTGGCCCAACCGGCCGGCGTATCTCCTCACGACGGCGGAACTTGGGTTTTGTGGGTCTTGCTTGTTTGTTCGCCGTATCCGCTCCCGCACCGATGCAGGGACAGACTCTGACCCAAGCGCTCACCGATGCCTACAATACCAACCCGCAGCTTCTCGCCCAGCGTGCCTTATTGCGCGCAACCGACGAACAGGTGCCGCAGGCGCTGGCGAATTGGCGCCCGACGGTCAACTTCACCGGTCAGGTGGGAGGCGCGCGAAGCGGTGTCACGATAGCGAGTACAGGGAAGGCTACACCTGGCGGACTGAGCAGTTATTCGACCTTGTATCAGAACACTCTCAATCTCCAGGCGACCCAGCAGATCTACTCCGGCGGTCGAACCGTGGCGCAGACCAGCCAAGCGATTAACCTCGTAGAGTCGGCGCGAGCGCAGACTCTCGCGGTCGAGACGTCGGTGTTTCAGGCCGTCGCCATGGCCTATCTCGACGTCGTGCGCGATCAGGCCCTGCTCGAGGTAAACCGAAACAATGTGGCGGTCCTGCGCAAGCAGCTCGAGGCGACCCAGGACCGCTTCCGCGTCGGCGAAGTGACTCGCACTGATGTCGCACAGGCCGAGGCCTCCCTCGCCCAAGCGGTTGGGCAACTGGTTACCGCTCAGGGCAACCTAGAGACCAGCCGTGCGGAATATGTCCGCACGGTCGGCCACCCTCCCGGGACGCTGATGCTGCCGCGTGAGCGTCCGACCCTGCCGGCCACGGTCGAAGAAGCCGCGAGCCTTGCCGCCAACAGTAATTTTAACGTCATCTCGGCAAATTTCGCCGAACTTGCCGCCCGCGACAACATCGACTTCGTGCGTGGGCAGCTGCTGCCGCAGATCTCGCTCGTCGGCACTGTCAATCGCTCATTCGCTCCCTCCGTCACGTTAAAAAGTACCCTGGAAGAAACTGCTACGATTACCGCACAAATGACGATGCCGCTCTATGAAGGCGGCGCGATCTACTCGCAGACACGGCAAGCAGAGCAGACGGTCGGGCAACGTCGCAGCCAGGTCGATGACGCCCGACGCGCCGCGGTGCAGTCGGCGACCCAGAACTGGTCCATCTTGCAGGCGGCGCGGGCGAGCATCTCCTCGTTCGCCTCAGCGGTGCGCGCGGCACAGATTGCTCTCGAGGGCACACAGCAGGAGGCGCTGGTTGGCACCCGTACCGTGCTCGACGTCCTAATCCAAAACCAGACGCTGCTCACGACGCAATCCCAACTCGTCACCGCGGAACACGATGCGGCACTCGCCGAGTACAACGTGGCTGCGGCAACTGGCCGGCTCATCGCGCCCGAGCTCAAACTGCCGGTGAAGCTCTACGACATGGAGCGGCACTACAAGGAGGTGAGGGATAAGTGGATCGGCTTCCGCGGCGGTCTTTCGGAGTGAGCCGACGCGTCAAACGATCGCCCTGGCAAATCCCGAGCGCTGTATCCAAGTTCGTCCAAATTCATCAGGTGCTTCCATGCCGGCGGAGAAATCTCAGCCAGAACCCTCGATGGAGGAGATCATCGCCTCCATCAGCCGCATCATCGCGGAGGACAAACACCCAGCGGACCAACGCGTTGGGGCCAAAGCGCAGAGCGAAGTCATCGCTCCCGCTTCGGGGGAGAGGGGCGAGATTCTCGATCTGACCCAAGTGGTCAACGAGGATGGCTCCGTGCGCCGGGTATCTCCGTGGGCCGAAGTTGCAACCGCGCCAGCGGGCGTGCTCGATGCAGCAACCGACTCGCCGGCCGCGGTCACCGGCCGAGTCGAGCCGCAACCGTCGCAGGCCGATGCGACGATCGAACCAAGGCTCGACTCTGGCCGAGAGCGTATCGTCTCGGCAGCCACGTCAGGAGCCGCGGCAGCTGCTTTCGCTCAACTCGGTGCGCTGCCGCGCGAGCGGCGCAATGAGACGGAATTGCCGCTCGGCGGCGTTGAGCGCACGCTCGAGGAGATCGTGCGCGAAATGTTGCGGCCGTTACTCCAAGCCTGGCTCGACGGCCATCTCCCCGGCATCGTTGAGCGGCTGGTCCGTGAAGAGATCGCCCGCGTGGTCGGTGAGACGGGGCTGCGCTGATCTGCGAATAATCGCGCATGGCCGACCTAACAGGGTGCGCGCCAGGAGGCTTCTGCCCAGCCGACCACTTGAGGACGGTTCAGCCATGCTGGACAAGACTTATCAGCCCGCCGCCGTAGAGGCGCACCGCTACTCTCTGTGGGAGCGCTCCAGGGGATTTTCTGCCGACCCCGACAGCGGCAAGCTGCCCTACACGATCATGATGCCGCCCCCGAACGTGACCGGGAGCTTGCACATGGGTCACGCGTTGACCTTTGCGCTGCAAGACGTGCTGGTCCGCTATCAGCGAATGCGCGGTCGCGACGTGCTGTGGCAACCCGGTACCGATCATGCCGGCATCGCCACGGAAATCGTCGTCACCAACCAGCTCGCGGAGACGCAGATCAACAAGCAGCAGCTCGGCCGCATAAAGTTCGTCGAGCGGGTCTGGGAGTGGAAAACGCGATCTGGCGGCACGATCATCCAACAACTGCGCCGGCTCGGCGCCTCGGCCGACTGGTCGCGCGAGCGCTTCACGATGGATCCTGCCTTGGCGGTGGCGGTACGACGCGTTTTTGTCACGCTCTACCGCGAAGGCCTGGTCTACCGCGACAAGCGGCTCGTCAACTGGGACCCGGAGATGCACACGGTGATCTCCGACCTCGAAGTCGACAACCGCGAAACAAACGGGACGCTCTGGCATATCCGTTACCCGATCGATGGCGAACCCGGACGTTACATCGTCGTCGCCACCACCCGCCCGGAGACGATGTTAGGCGATACCGGGGTCGCAGTGCATCCGGAGGATGCGCGCTACGCCGGACTGGTCGGTAAGTTCGTCCGGCTACCGCTCGTCGACCGGCTGATCCCGATCGTCGCCGACGAATACGCCGATCCGGAAACCGGCAGCGGCGCGGTCAAGATCACCCCTGCGCATGATTTCAATGATTTCGAGGTCGGCCGACGGCACAGCTTGGCGCTGTTCAACGTCTTCGATCAAGACGCTCGGCTGAATGACACGGTTCCAGCGGCCTATCGCGGCTTGGACCGGTTCGACGCTCGGAACAAAATCGTCGCCGACCTCGAGGCGGCGGGTCTGCTTGACAAGTTCGAAGATCACACCTTGATGGTCCCCCATCACGATCGCTCGGGCGTCGTGATCGAGCCATGGCTGACCAACCAGTGGTATTGCGACGCCCGGGTGCTCGCAGCTGCGGCGCTCACGGCCGTCGAAGACAAGCGCATCCGCTTCGTCCCGCGCCAGTGGGAGAACACCTTCTTCGACTGGATGCGCAAGATCCAACCTTGGTGCATCTCGCGCCAGCTTTGGTGGGGGCACCAGATCCCGGCCTGGTACGGGCCGGACGGAGGCGTCTTCGTTGCGGAAACCGAGGAGGAGGCTCAGCACGAGGCGACCGCGAAATACGGTGCGGCCGTCCCGCTGCGCCGAGATGAGGACGTGCTCGATACCTGGTTCTCCTCCGCATTGTGGCCGTTCTCGACACTCGGCTGGCCGGAACCGACGCGCGAGCTCGCGCGCTACTATCCGACGGACGTGCTCGTCACCGGCTTCGACATCATTTTCTTCTGGGTGGCCCGGATGATGATGATGGGACTGCATTTTATGCACGATGTCCCGTTCCGCACAGTCTACATCCATGCGTTGGTGCGCGACGGACAAGGCCAGAAGATGTCGAAGTCGCGCGGCAATATCATCGACCCGTTGGAACTGATCGACCAGTATGGCTGCGATGCATTGCGCTTCACGCTGGCCGCCCTGGCCGCACCCGGCCGCGATATCAAGCTCGCCGAGAGCCGGGTCGAGGGGTATCGCAACTTCGTGACCAAGCTGTGGAATGCCGCGCGCTACGCGGAGATGAACGGTTGCGCGCTCGCGGCCGGGTTCAATCCGACACAATGCCGGCTCACCGTCAACCGCTGGATCGCCGGCACCGTTGTCGACTGCGCGGCCGCGATCACGGCCGCTTTGGAAACCTACCGCTTTGACGAAGCGGCAAACCGCCTATACCAGTTCGTATGGGGGACCTTCTGCGACTGGTATCTCGAGTTCACCAAGCCAATTCTGCAGGGTGACGACGCGGCGGCGCGGACGGAAACGCAAGCCACGACCGCTTGGGTCCTGGGCAGGATCGTCCATCTGCTCCACCCGATCATGCCGTTTGTTACCGAGGAGGTGTGGGAGAACCTTGCCGGCCCTGAGGCCGGGCTGCTGATGACGGCATCGTGGCCGGATTTCCCTGTCAAGCCTGCCGATCCCGCCGCCTCGGCCGAAATGGAATGGGTTGTCGACGCGATCTCGGCTCTCCGCGGGTTACGCGCCGAAATGAGTGTCCCGCCGGCGGCCAGAATCCCGCTCCTTCTCAAGGACGCCGAGCCGCTCGCAGCAGAAAGGATAGAGCGGCATCAGGAGCATTTCGTGCGTCTCGCCCGCGTCGACGGGTTTGAGCCGGCCACGCGGGTGCCGGCGAGTGGGGTCCAGGCGATCGTCGACGGTGCCACCTTGATCCTGTGCGTCGGCGATGTGGTGGATCTCCCACGGGAGAAAGCACGGCTGGGGAAGGAAATCAGCCGGCTCGATGCGGAGTTGGCCAAGATCGCCATCAAGCTGGCCAACCCCGATTTCCTCGCCAAGGCCAAGCCAGAGGTCGTCGAGGAGCAGCGCGAACGCGAGGCGGACGTGACTCGCGACCGCGACCGCCTGAAGGCAGCCTATGAGCGCCTGGAGGTGGTGTGACCCTGAGCGCCGACGATCTCGTCGAGGCTGGGCTGGTCGAGGCCAGCCGGCTCGATGAGATCCAGCGGGTGGCCGGGAAATTTTCCGTCGCTCTGACTGCGGACATGGCGGCACTGATCGATCCGGCGAACCCCGCCGATCCAATCGCCGCGCAGTTCGTTCCGAGCCGGGCGGAACTCGAGATCGCCGACGAAGAGCGCTCCGATCCAATCGGCGACGCGCGCTGGTCGCCGGTCCCGGGGATCGTTCATCGCTATCCCGACAGGGTGCTGCTTAAGCCGACCTTGCTTTGCCCGGTTTATTGCCGCTTTTGCTTCCGCCGCGAGGTGGTCGGTAAGAGACCGGCGATGATGGATCAACCGGCCCTCAAGCGCGCCTTTGATTACATCCGTCAGCGACCGGAGATTTGGGAGGTGATCGTTACCGGCGGCGATCCCTTTGTGCTGGCACCGCGCCGCCTCACCGACATCGTGCGCACGCTCGACCAAATCCCCCACGTTGCGGTGATCCGTTTTCACACGCGCGTTCCGGTGGTCGACCCCCGTCGGGTGAGGGCGGCGCTGGTTCAGGCGCTGGCGGCGGAGAAGGCAGTCTATGTGGTGGTTCATGCGAACCACCCGCGCGAGTTGACCTCGCGAGCGAGGGAGGCGCTGACTCGGCTCAGTCGCGCAGGCATCCCGCTTCTGTCGCAGACCGTTCTCCTGCGCGGCGTCAACGACGATGCGGCCGTGCTGGAGGCCCTGTTTCGGGGTCTCGTCGCGATGCGGGTCAAGCCCTACTACCTTCACCACGCCGATCTCGTCAGGGGCACGGCGCATTTCCGTACCGGGATCGCGGCTGGCCAGCGTCTCGTTCGTTCGCTCCGCGGCCGTATCTCCGGACTGTGCCAGCCGACCTATGTCCTCGATATTCCCGGCGGCTATGGCAAGGTACCGATCGCGCCCTGCGCGGTTTCCGCGGCAGGGGGAGCAGGCCGGTGGATCGTTGAAGACCCCGCCGGGATCCAGCACGCCTATCCTGCCGATCCGGGGGACTGAGGAGCTTGCCGTGACCGAGCCCGACGATCCCGTGATGATCGTCGTCGGCGGCGGCGCGATTGCCCTGAGCACTGCGCAGGAACTCTGCGCGCTGCAGGGCCATCGTGTGGTCGTGCTGTGGCGCCGGGATCCCGACTTTACCCGCGCGGTAGAGGGCATCGGCGCCGTCCACATCGCGGCACCGCGCCCGGACAGCGCCGAAGCGCTTGACCGTGCCGGCGTGCATCATGCAGTGACGATCCTCGCTCTATCGCCTGATGATCAGCTCAACCTCCACGCGGCACTCTTGGCGCGTGACGCCAATCCGCGAATCCGCATCGTTTTGCGGCAGTTCAACCGAACGCTCGCGCATAAGATTGAGCAGAACCTCCCGAACTGCTCGGTCCTGTCATTGGCATGGCATTCGGCGGCTACCTATGCCGCCGCCTCGGTTGATCCCTCCTGCTTTCGCGGATTGCAGTTCCCCGAGCCCGATGGTCCGCTGACCGGGTTTGCGACCCGGATCGCCGAGAGCTGTGGTGTCGGCGGCGAGACCGTCGCGGGCGCCGAGCGGGTCCTCGGCGCTCGCATCCTGGCGGTTGATGGCAAGACCGCGCCCGCCCGTGACATGGTGCTCGCGGGCCGGGCGGAGTTGGTCCTGTACGGCGACGTCGCCGGCTTGCAGAGCAGCACGCCTCGGCAACCGGCCGCGCGGGGCCACCTAGCGCTCGGCCGCCGGCTGCGGTCGCTGTTGCATCGCGGGCGGCGCCAGCCGCCTCGGCTCAATCCGATCCTCGTCCGCCTTGCGCTGGCGGCGTTCATGGTTTTGCTGCTCGGCACCTGGTATTTCCACGCCGCCTTCAAAGGTGCTTGGCTCGACGCCGTGTATTTTGTGGTCGCGACGATGACCACGACCGGCTATGGCGATCTGACCCCCGACCGGAGCCACCCCGTCGATATCGTGTCTGCTATGGTGCTGATGCTGGCGGGCACTATCATTACCGGCCTGTTCATCGCTTTCGGCGCCTCGTTGCTGACGCGGGTGCACTGGGTCAGCATGCAGGGCCTGCGCCCAGTGCATCGTCGCGGTCACATCGTGGTTTGCGGTGCTGGCAGCATCGGCAGCCAGGTGATCGATCTACTCCTCACTCTCGGCAAGCACCTGGTCGTCGTCGAGATCTCTCCCGATACGGCCATGATCGAGAGGGCGCGGGAGCAGCGCTTCGACCTGCTGACCGGGGACGCAAGCCGCGACGCGACGCTCGATCTGTGCAATCTCAACGCGGCGCATGGCCTGATCGCCCTGACCAACGTCGATACCCTGAACCTGGAGATCGCGCTGGGCGCGCGCGCCCGCAATCCGACGATGCCGATCGTGCTGCGCATCGCCGAAGCGAGCTTTGCGGCATCGATCGCCCGGCACTTCGAGTTCGAGACGACCTATTCAGCCGCCGCCCTGGCGGCTCCCGCCTTTGTCGGCTTGTCGCGTTTCCCTGGTTCGCGCGGGCGCGTTGCGTTCGCCGATCAGGAGTTTGCGGTAGGCGAGGTCGTCATCGCCGAGGCTGGCCGGCTGACGGCGCCGCGAGACGCGATCCTGCTCGCCGTGTCACGACTGGGCGACTTTGCAATTGCCGACGATGTCGCAGAACTCGGGCCGGGCGACCGCGCCCTGGTCATCGTCCCGCTCGCGCCGTTCAGAGAGGGAAGGAGCACTCTCGCCGCAGCAGCAGAGCGCTTCCTGCCGGGGGGATAGGCTAAACCGCCAGCTCGCACCAGATCGGCGTATGGTCCGAGGCCCGTTCTTTAGCCCGCGGCCTCTTGTCGATGTCGCACGCCGCGATCCTGTCAGCCGCGTGCGGCGACAGCAGCAGATGATCGATGCGCAGCCCCTCGTCGCGATGCCAGCGGCCGGCTTGATAGTCCCAGAAGGTATACCGGTGGGGCTCGCGGTGGAAAACACGGTAGGCGTCGGTCAGCCCGAGATATACGAGGGCGCGAAACCGTGATCGCGCCTCGAGCCGGCAGAGCGCGTCGTCGCGGAACGCCACGGGATCATATACATCGTCATCGGTCGGACAGATGTTGTAGTCGCCGGCGAGGACGAACGAGATCTCGTGCCGCAACAGGTTCCGAGTGTGGTCGACGAGCCGCTCCATCCAGGCGAGCTTGTAGGTGAACTTGTCGGTCCCGACCGGGTTCCCGTTCGGCAGATAGACCGAGGCAATGCGAACGTCACCAAACGAGGCTTCGATATAGCGCGGCTGCTCGTCGTCCTCGTTGCCCGGCAGCCCGCAAACCAACTCCTCGGCCGGGCGTTTCGACAACAGCGCCACCCCGTTATAGGCGCGCTGTCCGATCGTCTCGACATGATAGCCGAGCCCCTTGGCCTCGAGCGTCGGGAAATCGGCCGCCGGGCATTTCGTCTCCTGAAGGCACAGCACATCGGGCTGAGCCTCCTCTAGAAAGGCGAGCAGGTGCGGCAGCCGCGCCTTGACCGAGTTGACGTTCCAGCTGGCGATTTTCACGGCCGCGACCCTCGGGTCGGTCAGCCGATTGAGAAGGAATTGCCGCAGCCGCAGGAAGAGGCGGCGTTCGGATTATTGATCCGGAACGAGGCGCCCATCAGGTCTTCGACAAAATCGACCTCGGCGCCGTTTAGCAGGCCGAGCGAGACATCGTCGACGACGACAGCGATGCCATCGCGTTCGAACACGAAATCGTCCGCGTTGCGCTGGTCGTCGAAGGAGAGCCCGTATTGGAACCCCGAGCAACCACCGCCCGAAACGGCAATCCGCAGAAAGGCGTTCTCGGCCTGCTCCTGGGTCCGCAGCACGGCGATGCGGCGGGCCGCGTTTTGGGTCAGGACGATCTGCCGCTCCTCGATCTCGCTCGTGCTCTCGGTCATACCGCTGACGCTCCCGCTTCCGCCCGTCTCAGCTATGTAAGCATCCGCTGCAGCCCGGTCAAATGCCCCTCCCGCCGAACCGGCTCCCTTCCCTGCTGCACGGGAAAAAACTGAGAAAACCTCGACTTCCGGACCCGAATCGCCGATGTCAACGCCGTTAAATCAAATCGTTGCGCGGCAAATTCCCTACCCGGCCGAACAGAGAGCTAAATCGGCCGAACAGGGAATTAAATGACCCTGTTCGCCGGTTGGCTGCGATCTTCGACAACAATCGAGTAAACTGCGGACAGCAAGCGGGAGTTGGACGATGCTGGAGGTCGTGGAGAGCGGACCCGACCGAGAGCGCCGAGCGGCGTCCGACGGCAAGCTCGCCTGCCTGACGGTGCTTCGAGGTGATAGCCGATTCCCCTAACCTCGCCGGGTTGGGTGTCGGAATTCTTTACAGTAGCCGCCTTGTTACAGCTGACTGTAAGGCCCCAATATCCAACCTTTGATGTAAGAATTTTGCGCCCTAAAATATTGTGTCGGGTTATGGAGTCGGCATATCTGGATAGTCCATGAGAACTCTTCTTGAGC